>JBARPZ010000529.1:0-1724 GCA_049643445.1 Sedimentisphaerales bacterium | reverse complement strand
CAGCCGACGTTGCGTTTTCGTGCTTCCGGCAGGACTTTGCTTTCGAAATCATATATGTTCCTGTCGGCGTAGTTCATAACGCACATGATTACGTCAATCTGGTCGGTCTTAATCATCCGCACGAAGTTGGCAGGGCGATTGTGCCCCGATATTCCGATGAAGCGTATTTTGCCCTTTTCCTTCTGCTTCAATAAGAAGTTCAGGGCGCCATCATTGGCCAGTACGCGGTCTATGTTTTTGCCGCCGATGCTGTGGATATGAACAAGGTCGAGATAATCGGTTTTGAGCCGGCGCATTGATTCGCCAAGCGACTTTTCCGCTTCGGCTGCCTGATGTGTGGATACTTTTGTTACAACAAAGAGCTTATCACGCTTTTTTGGTATCACGTGTCCTAAAATCTCTTCGGCGTTGCCGTAAATTCTGGCCGTGTCGATATAATTGACGCCGCGGTCGATGGCGGCACCGAATATTTTGATGCCTTCTTCGACATCGATCGGGCCTTCACCTACAGGAGCTGAGCCAAGGCCGAGGATGGTTACTTTTTCTTTGGTCCGGCCGAGGACCCGTCTTGCCAGCGTGTCGTCTGATTTTGATTTTTCGGCTGCTGCTGTTAGATTGGGCAATATAATAGCAGCGGTGGTGCCTCCGACAACCTTTCCAAGGAACCTTCGGCGTGTGATTTTATTCTGTGTTTCCATTCTTTTCATACCTCAATAATAAGTTTTTCATCACCAATTCATTGTATCGCAAAAGGGAACTCTGGGAAAGTATAATATAGGAGAAGATAAATTGGGTTTGTTTGGGTTTGTATTGGGTTCGTTTTCACAAAGTACCCAATTTGACATATTTTCATAATCCTTTGTTATAATATTAGTTACGTTCATTTTGGCCTTTTTGAGTTTGGGTTCGTTTGGGTTCGTTTGGGTTCGTTTTGGGTTCGTTTTGGGTTCGTTTTTCCTAATTGACCAAGTGTCCATTTTTCATAAGCTTTTGTTAATACGTTATTTACGTTCACTTGACTTTTTGGAGTTTGGGTTCGTTTTGCAAAAAAAGGTTTATAATTTCGTACGTAATCTTTCGTACTTCGTATAGCGTATCTCGTAAGGGAAAATGCAAAGATTAAAATGTAAAATGCAAAACTGTGGAGGCCCTTCGAGCGGACTTTTATTTGTAGCCAGCGAAATATGTGTTTTTTAGCCATAAATACACCAAAATGTTTCAAAACCTGGCTTTTATGATGCAAAATAATGCTTTTTTTGCGTGTATCTGCTGATACTACGACTTGCGGTTCTCCGCTAAATCCTTCGCCTACTGGCGGTTTACGTTTGCCTGCCGGCCCCTATGGGGCAGGCAAACATTTGGATATGTTAACAGAACTCCAAACAATAGGCAAGAAAAAAATAAAAAAATATTCACCGCAGAGAACCCGCCAAACGACGTGGCAGGCAAGCACAGAGGTTTTTAGTCAGCTTTCCACGGATGCCGGAATTTAGGGTAAAATATTGTTGTTGATGCGAGGACTCGGTATAATGGCAGGATGAAATGAGCGGATAACAAATTTGATGAAAAAGGAGATATTATGAAACGGAAAAAAATCTGGCTGTTGGCAGCAGAATTGACTTTAATTTGCATTTTAGTTGGGTGTGTTCCAAACAATAGAGAAAAGTTAAATCTGCTTGAAGTAGGTATGACAAAAGAAAAAGTGCTTGAAATAATGGGACAAC
>JBARPZ010000528.1:0-17711 GCA_049643445.1 Sedimentisphaerales bacterium | reverse complement strand
GCGTGGACTACTGGCCGTTTATGACGGATGGCTATGGTTTCTCGCTTTCTCGCAGAGACCCGAATGCTTATGGCAATGACGTAGCCAACTGGAAAGCGGCTGCACCTTCACCTGGTGCTGCCAATCCCTAAAAATCTGAGGGACGAATATACGAGGTGTTCAACTCCGATGAAAATGGCAGCGAAGCAGACACGAGAGAATAAGACAGTGGGAAGATATTACTGGAGAAGAAAACCTACAGCAGAGGAATCTTGCGACCTGATTACCAAGCCTTTGCTCTATTGCTACCAAACGCTTGTCTAAATCTTCAATTTCTTTATTCCGGATTATAAAGTCGATGTCTGCATCGCCTTCGCGGATGAGTGTGAGACGCTGTTCTATTTCATGCGGCCAGGCATCTGGATATCGTGGTTTTCCAAGCCGGTTTATTCCTGGATTTTTTTGTTTCGGTATTGAATATAAATGTCCCGCATCGCCACGTAAGGATCCAGAGACTCAGACTTGAAGGCTTCATATTCTCCGATGTGAAATGAGATCTCGTTAGTAAATTTCACGGCGGATATGCTGATTGCTGTCTCTGTATGTTCCACGTAGAAAACCGGATTAAGAAACATATCGCCAACCATCCCCACAGAATCCCGTGCAGTGGACGGACCTAAGAGCGGCCAGACAATATAGAATCCGTTGTCGAAACCAGCTACAGCCAGCGTTTGGCCCATGTCTTCCTCAGCCGGTTCCATGCCGTGTTGATCTCGTGCCGGATCCCCGAATCCAAGAACACCTGCCGTCGTGTTGATCACGAACCGGTCGAACTCCGTGCCGGCCGCGTCGCCTTTTCCCTGGAGCAGACAGTTAACGAAACGGACGGGTGTTGTGAGATTTTGAAAGAAATTGCTGATTCCAATCCGGGCTGGCTCCGGTGCCACATTTGTGTAGACTTCACCGACGGGCTTTACCACCCAGAAGTAAAGTATGTCATTCAGACCGTACATTGTGCGATTCAAGGGTTCAAGCGGATCGGCTATTTCCACCATCTGCTCGGTAAGCTCATCTTCCAGCAGGTCAAAATCCTCATCGACATCTGCTTCGTCCCGGGCGTCTTGAGCCTGCGCCGCATCCTTAGCGGCAGTGATAATACGCCATCGATCTGCTGAACGACCTACAGCGTCATTGGAAGATGGACTTTTCTCGGAGACCGCGCAGCCACCGGTCATGACAACCAGGACAGCGAAAGTCAAAGTATGCTTTTTCATATTATCCTTTATAGCGGCTATTTTCGTTCCTCATAATACCATCTGGTCTCACTCATTTCAAACTTTCAAGCCTCTTTTCCAAAAGGTTTAATAAGAATCAGCAATTGCGGTAAAAGCGTCAGTGCCGCAATCAGGGCGATGAACATCGCCAGGCCGGTCAGCAGGCCGAAATAGATACTTGGTTTGAAATTGGAAATGGCCAAAATGGAAAAACCAACGATAATGGTTACCGACGTATAATACATGGCATGGCCGATGGATCCATGGCAGCGATGCATCGTATTTAAGTACTTCCGGTCTTTTTGAAATTCATGCCTGAATCTGTGGATATAGTGAATCGTGTTGTCGACGGCAATTCCCACGCTGATTGCCGCAATTGTTATGGTCATCATGTCAAGGGGGATGTTCAGCAGGCCCATCATCCCGAGCACGGCGGCGACGGAAAGCAAGTTGGGAGATATGGCGATAAGTGCTAATTTAAACGATCTGAACAGCACCAGAAACATACACGTCAACGCCAGTGCGGTGATGCCCAAAGTTACTATCTGCGAACCGAACAGGCTTTGCAGCAAATTGTTGTAAAGGACCATCAAACCGGCCAGATGAATATGCTCCTCGCCAAGCCCCAGTATACCGGGCAGGTCTGACTTGATTTGCTTCAAAAATTCGTTCCGCTTCAAAGTCTTGTCCGAGTCACGCACGCGCACCCAAAAGCGGGCCTGATTATGCTCAACAGAGACATAAGGCTTGATCAGCATGTTTTTGAATTCTTCCGGGCTTTCACTATATAGCAGAGCCAATCCCAGACTATCCAGGGGTTTGCCTTCATTCAATTTCTCTGTAATGTTCAACATCGTGGCCAATGACAGCACCTTGCCCGTCTGAGGAAGGCTGTCGAGATAGTTATGCACGGTCTTGACACGGCTCATCTTTTCAGCAGTAAACCAGTATTTCTCGTCCGATACAGACTCATTAAATTCATCGAAGTTATCGAAGTCGGAATCACTTTCCGCCGCGGCAGGCTTGGTAGAGGCGAGCAGGCCGTTAGAGTCCTCAAACTCTACAATGACATCCAGCGGCGTGGTGCCTCCAAGTGATTCATCGATGACCTTCATTCCCTGGTGTATCTCGGATGACTCCTTGAAGAAATCGATAAAGCGGTTTTCAACCTCTAATCTCGAGATCCCGATGAGGCTGAAAATTAAGAGTAATGCCCCGATAACCATGATGAGGACGCCCCGGGCTTCAGTGAATCTCGCCAGGACCGAGGTCGGAGAAAAACGCCACACACGCCTGACGCCGGGCGTGTCTTTGGGCATCAGTATCAGCAGGGCGGGGAAAAGCAGAAAGGTCACGATCAACGAAACTATCAAACCCGCAATCATCATCCAGCCGAATGTGATGACCGGTAATATGTTACTAAGCACCAGAGACCCGAAACCGGCAATCGTAGTCAATACGGCATACACACACGGCTTCAGCTTCAGCAGAACGGTATCGAGAACCAACTGTTGATTGGGTGCTTCAGGATTCTGCGCCAAAAGTTCACGATATCGTACTATCAGGTGAATCACAATGGCCATTGTCATTATCAGCTGCAAAGAAATAAAATTGGAGGAGATGACCGTTACTTCCCAGCCAAACCATCCCAACAGACCGGTCATACACATCACCGAGATAAGACAAAACAGGATTGGCAGGCACACCCACCGAATTCTCCGAAAAATAATGCCCAGCGTGATAATCAGAAACAGCAGAACTCCAATGCCGAAGATTTTCAAGTCATTTTTAATGAAGTTGATCATGTCGTCGGCGATCATACTGACACCACCGAGGAACAAATCCGCATCCGTGCGGTAGTTGTTCATGATAGCCCGTATCATCAGGATATCCGTATGTCGCTGCTGCCTCATTTTGTCCCTGTGTTGTCGGAATTGTTTCGATACACGGCTCAGTTCGGAATGCTCTGGCAGCGTCAGTGACCTGGAGGTTTTCTTCTGGCGCAGCACGTTACGCCGTTCCTGCAAATCGTAGTAGACGTCATCTTCTGCAAAATTGATTAAAAGGGCTGTGGTCTTAAAATCGGAGCTGACCAGCAGGTCTTTATAAAGGGGGCTTCCACGAAGCTCATTCCTGGCCAGTTCTCTATCAACCGTCGGCGCTTCAAGGGTGGGTAAACCGCCCGCAAGCTCCTTGAGCGGGACAGGTGGGCTTTCAAGCAAAGGAACATCCAGTATGGAAAGCACTGATGTGACACTGTCCAGGGACTTCAATTCGTCTCGAAGCTGCTTTAAACTGGACAGCGTTTTCTTAGATAACAGGTCGTCTCGGGGAGTATACGTCAGGATTAGAAAGTCCTGATCTCCGTAGCGGGAGCGGATCAAACGCGAATACTCCAGGTCTTCATCGTTCTCTAAAACCAGTGTCTCCGCGGAGGCATCCAGCCTGAAGTGTCGGGCCTGAAATATGAGAAAGCCGACAGCTATCAGCACGCAGAGGATGACTGTTTTGGGATGTCCCAGAACCACTCGGTCGAAAAAAAAGGATGACCCTGAGGGGTGTTTCGTCATAAATCCGTTCCTACTCTGCAAACTGAACCTCAATCATCCGGTGGTTTCTCCAGTTGAGAAAGAAAGTCTTTAACCGTGCCGCGCCGAAGAATATCATCGAATTGTGACCGGTATGTCAGAAGAATGCTGACCCCTTGTATTTCTACATCATAGATCTTCCAGAACTTATCCGCCTTGCGAAGCTTGTATAATATGACTATCTCACTGTCCTTGGTTATCAGTTGCATCGGAACGTAGACAATTGTCTTCTTTTTTTGTTTTACGGGCTTGTATAAGGCTTTTTCATTCTTGTAGAACTTCATCTTCTCCAGATACGAGCTTCTAAGCCTTGAGGTAAAAAGCCGGGTGAATTTCTCACGTTGGGGAGGGCTCAACCTGGGCCAGTTTGTTCGCCCTAATGCAAGTTTGGCCATAAGCGGAAAGTCAAAAAGCGGACTTACGATTTTGTAGATGTGCTCAACTTTCACTTTCTCATCGATATCTTTCTTCTTGTGGATGATGATAACAGCGTTCCATCTGCTCTGCAAAAGGTCTCGTAGCTCATTCGGATCCTTAACAATAGGATACGACCTGGTCCGAAGCAGCTCATTCGGGTCGCTCGGATACTTGTCTGCTGCATAGACTCCATGACCGGCAATGAGGAAAATTAAAAGTGCGTACATAAGACACCTCATGGTCTACTCCTTATATCGATTGCGTTTCTGCGGAATACGGTTTTTGCATTGTCAACTTGAACATACTGTGTGGCAATCCAAAATATTTGCTCCCAAAGAAATCAATTCCTGCCATAATTGCGGCTCAATAACATCACGTTTTCCTCTCTTGTCTTGATTATAATATCGACTAATCGGCTTGAAAACTGTAAATTTGGAACTTTTATTGCTTCGACCAACATGTTGGGGTATTATATTAAAAGATTATCTTACATAATCAATCTTTATCTATCATTATAGGCAAAAGCCCGATTTCAGTTTCAATGATGGGCTGATAGTGGAAATTTAAGTTTTGTGATATGCTATATAAGGAGAGCAAAATGGTGTTTTGCAACCCACAGGGACGGAGTCTGCCGTATCGGGAGGTGCTTGTGAAAAGGTGTGGATATTTGTACTGGGTCAAAATTGGTATATTTTGTTGTATCCTTGGGATGTTTTGTGCTGCTGCCAGTGCGAAAACAGAAAAGTTACTTCCTGATCTAAAGGAGCTTTTAGGGCACCTGGAAAAACAACACGGTAATATTAAAACTCTGGCTGTTCGGTTCCGGCAGGAGAAGCATTTTTCTTTTATGAATAAACCCGTTGTCTCTAAAGGATTTATGCTCTTTTCGTTGCCCAAAAAGATTAGGTATGATATTACCAAACCCTTTCATACAACACTGCTTGATGAGGGGAAAAGAATTGAGCGTTATGAATTAGTAGATGATAAGTGGCGTCCGGTTCAACTTACCGGAGGCAGCAGCATCAAGCTCGTCATGGAGCAAATCGGACAGTGGATACAGGGAAAATTCTCTCAGCAAAAGAATCTATTTACAATGTCTTTGAGCTTTGAAGATCCAAATACATATGCTTTTCTTAACCTTGAGCCCCGTCATAAGCAATTCCGGCGATATATTGAGAAGATACGAATCAGCATATCCACCCCCCCTAAGTATAGTATATCTAAAATAGACATTTACGAGCCGGAAGGTGACCATTTCACTCTGGATTTCATCCAGGAAATAGTAAATCATAATTTACCCGAAGATTGTTTCAGGAGTCCCCAGGCAGCAGCCTTATGTGAAGAACTTTTTTTAAAGGTAAAACAAGAAGACAAGGCCCGGGAGGGTAGTAGCCAGTAATGTCGCTCCGACGGTTAGTTTGTGTGCAATCAGCACGATTTTCTATACTCACTTTAGGTGTGATGGTGCTGGTTTGTGGATGCAGGTCGCTGCCGGATGTTCAACTGGGGGAGTGTGAAAGACTGAGTTATGATGAGTTTGCTGAAAATTTTCAGTTTGATATTCCTGAATTGTTATGGTATCGGTATACGTTACACTGGAAAGGCAAGAAATTGATTTGCAGTGGGATAACTCAAAAGACCGATAACGGAGGGGTGAATGTGGCCGGGCTTAGTGATTCGGGCCTCACTGTGTTTTCGGCAAGATGGCGGGACGGTCGTTTTGAGATACTTAGAAACAATGTGAAAATGCCTGATGCATTTCTTGAAAGAAGTATTTTAAGTGATTTGTTATTGTTGTATCGTCGGTTGCCCGCTGAAGGGGATTGTATTCGTCAAAACATTGTAGACGGGTCCTTATGGTTGAAAACGGAAAACGATTGGTCAGGAAGGAAAGGCTGTTTTGTGTTAATTGATAGTCAGCCCGCATGGAGCGGATTAAGAAAAAGTAAAATCCATTTCAAGGCAGTGGTTTCAACAAGGAATGGTAACATTCCGGCGGGTATCACAATAGAGAATTACAAAGAAGGGTACAGTGCTAAAATCAGATATTCCAATGAGAATCATGAGGGGCAATAAGAAGTTTAAACATTGCTATGGAAAGGAAAAAAGAAATGAAAAAAGCACTATTGCGAAAACTTGCCTTTTTAGTGTGTGGAATGGTTGTTTTGGGAATGATGGGATGTGAGGAACCAATACAGATTAAGAGCGGTGGGACTTACCACCTCAATAATAATTTTCACTATTCTACTGAAAAAGGTAGAGTTAGAGGCTCGGTTGCTAATTTCACAAAATTGACGGATCACAAGATTTTGCCCTATGGGTCACCTGTTAAAGTCAAGTCCTGGAAGAGTGGTTTTACTTTAGTTGATGAAAAAACCGGAAACAAGATTGATGTATTACTCAAAAATAAATTTCTTGCAGGAAAGAGTCTTTCAGAGTATCTCGACTTAATTCTCTCTGATACTCCTGTGAGCTATCCGAATCTTTCAGAGATTGACCAGAAAGGTATTGCTGAAGGGAAGCCCTACAAAGGAATGTCTAAAAAAGGAATTATGATTGCGCTTGGTTATCCATGTCCGCACAAAACCCCTTCTCCGGATGTTAATGTATGGTATTACTGGAAAAACCGTTTTGTTTCTTATGCCGTCAATTTTGAAAATGATTTAGTGGTATCCAGTGGATATTGATGTGTATGCAGCAAGAGATGCGTTTGTTGCTTTCCCATTTTCTTTTGGATTAAAGAATAAAGACTGTAGGATATGAGTAAGAGCGAAGACAAGAAAATAGCGTTAGTTACAGGAGCCAGCAAGGGTATCGGTGCTGGAATTGCACTTGATCTTGCGAAGAATGGATTCGATATATGGCTCAACTACAGGAGTGACCAGGCCGGTGCCGGGAAAGTGTGCGGTCACATTGAGAGCCTGGGCCGAAAATGCACGGAGCTGAAGTTCGATGTCACCGATAATGATGCAGTACAACAAGTATTGGGTAAAGCATTAGAAGAAGATACTCCCTTTGCTGTTGTTAATAATGCCGGTTTTGCCCGGGACAATATGCTTTTCTGGATGGAGCCTAAAGAGTGGCGTGATGTACTGTCAGTTCATTTGGATGGTTTTTTCAATGTGACACG
This sequence comes from Sedimentisphaerales bacterium, assembly GCA_049643445.1. Taxonomy (GTDB): domain Bacteria; phylum Planctomycetota; class Phycisphaerae; order Sedimentisphaerales; family Anaerobacaceae; genus CS2-K091. Next base: position 10,323 of record JBARPZ010000528.1, on the reverse strand, counting down.
CCTGGTGATAGCAAATATGATTCGAAAACGGAGAGGGAGAATCATTAATATTGTATCAACCTCCGGCGAAACCGGGATGCCGGGGCAGACGAATTATTCAGCGGCCAAGGCCGGTCTGATAGGGGCAACCAAATCATTGGCCAGAGAAGTCGCCGGACGCAATATCCTGGTGAACGCAGTGTCGCCTGGGTTTATAGAAACGGAGATGGTCAGGGAGCTGCCCTTGGATAAGATTCTTCCCACGATACCATTAGGTCGCATGGGGACAGTTCAGGAAGTTGCTTCGGTGGTTACTTTTTTGTGCTCAGATGTGTCCGGCTATATTACCGGCCAGGTAATCGGTGTGAATGGTGGTGTGTATATGTAGCCTGGATTAGTTAGAATGAATGGGGGAATGTTATTAGGATTGTGAAATAAGATATATGTCTCGAGTAGCTATTACAGGAATTGGAGCAATCTCTTGTTTGGGTTGTGATAGAGAGAGGATTGCAGAATCCTTATATCAGGGTCGTTCCGGGATTGTCTGCGATCCAGAGAGAAAAGAATTAGGATTTCGGAGTTCTTTAACCGGCGAGATAAAGGACTTTGATCCAGGCAGCTATGTCACTCGTAAACAGAGTAAAACTATGACTATGTTTGCTATTCATAGTTATGCTGCGGCACTACAGGCTATCGAACATGCCGGCCTGGAACCAAAAGAACTGCAGAACGAAAATAACGGTCTCATATTCGGTTGTGATTCAAGTTGTCTTACGGCCTATGAACAGTCAGTAATGACAAAAGAAAGTAAAAGCACCGAGAAATTGGGCAGTGGCTATGTTTTTCGTTTTATGACCTCTAATGTTACGATGAATCTTAACGTTTTGCTTAAGACAAAAGGTGCTTGCTGGACAATCAGTTCAGCTTGCAGTAGTAGTGGTCATGCGGTAGGTCAAGCTGCCGACTTGATTCGTTCCGGGAAGCAGGATCGTATAATTTGTGGAGGTGCTCAGGAAATCAATTGGCAATCCATGTGTAGTTTTGATTCGCTGGGCGCATTTTCTGTACGTGAGGATAAACCTACGGAGGCTTCGCGGCCTTTTTCACGCGACCGTGACGGTCTTGTGCCAGGAGGTGGGGCCGCAGCTATAATTCTGGAGAATTACGATATTGCCCAACAGCGAGGCGCAAAAATTCTGGGTGAAATATGTGGTTATGGTTTTTCTTCAGATGGATATAATATTTCCGTTCCGGATATGGATGGTATACGACGGGCGATGACGATGGCTCTGGAGTCTGCGAATATTGATGCTGGCAAAGTTGATTATGTTTGTGCACATGCTACCTCTACCCAAGTTGGTGATGGAGTGGAGGCCATGGCGATAGATTCGCTGTTTGGAGAGCATAAGCCGCCCGTTTCCTCTTTGAAAAGTATATGCGGCCATGAATTATGGATGGCGGGAGCGGCCCAGGTTGTCTATACCACAATCATGGCTAATAAAGGTTTTACTGCACCAAATATAAACTTTACCGGTCCCGATGAATATAGTCGTAAATTGAACATCATTACAGAGACGATTAATGTGCCGCCTCGAATGGCATTATGTAATTCTGCAGGATTTGGAGGGACGAACTCCAGCTTGATAGTCCGTTATGAAGTATGATGATATTGTGATTGGTGCCGGGGTTTCTGGTCTAACGGCAGCTATACTTTTGGCTCAGAATGGCAGGAAGGTTGCCATAATAGAGAAATCCGGCAAGATAGCACCTACCATCAGAGGATTTGTCAGAAACGACATTTATTTTGATACAGGATTTCATTATGCTACGATGCTCGGGCGAGAGGAACCCTTTACCATGCTTTGCGAGAGGCTGGGGATAATGCCCCAAATAGAGGTTAGGGAATATGGACAAGCGACAGGTGATTGTTTACATTCTATAAATCCTGAGTTTAAGTTTCAATTCAAGAGCAAATTACATAACCTTGCACAGCAGCTTACGGAAATATTTCCGGAAGACAGGGAGGCAACACTCCAGTTTCTGCAAAATATCAGGAATTTTCTGGATTCCATCAACAATGCCTTCTTTCAAATAGTAATGAATCCTCCGGCTATTTTTGAAGACGCCAATCAATCCCTGGCACAATATTTACAGAAAAATTTCAACTCATCACTATTGCAAACTCTTTTATGTTTATATGCTATACTTTACGGCTCCTTGCCTGAAGAAACGCCTTTAGATTATCATGCGATGGTATCCGGGGCGTATTATGATAAGAGTTGGCAAATACTCAATGGAGGCCGTGCGATAACGCAGGCATTTGAAAAACAACTTCAGAAGTATGATGTTAGTGTATATACAAATTGTTCAGTCGATCAAATACACATAAATGACAGTAAAACCGTCACAGCAGTTGCCTTGAAAAATGGTGACTCTATTGAATGCGACAATTGCATTTTTACAGCTCATCTGCGAATGCTTTCAAGTATGTTACCGGAAGGTACCTTGCGTCCGGTCTATCAAAGTCGTTTACAGAAACTGAAAGATACGAGTTCAGCGGTCGTTCTATATTGTGAAAGTGAAAAGGCTAATCTGGAAGCTGATTTTCATAACATAATTCTGGTGCACAGGCCTTTTCCTGATATGTTTATGCTGGGTGAAGAGCTTGCTGATCGTCCCATGTTTATAAGCCGTTCGATTTCAGATAAATATATTGGAGGGGTTTCGATAATCTGTCCCTGGCCGTACAAGGATGTTCAACAGTGGGGAATGTCAAAGACAGGCAGGCGGGACCAAAGTTATTATGCATGGAAAGAACGAGTTTCCGATGCAATCATTAGTTTCGTAAAGACACACTGTGAAGATAAACTGGGTGACTTGAAAATCGTTGATATGGCAACACCTTTGACGTTTCGAGATTATATGAATGCTCCTAATGGTTGCTTGTATGGAGTGCAGCATCGTACAGCAGATATGCCTTTTATGCCTCGAACCAGAGTTAAGGGTTTGTATTTGTCGGGACAGGCAATAATATCGGCAGGTGTAATGGGAGCCATGGTGGCGGGTTTTGTCAGTGCTGCTGCTATAACAGCGGAAGACTATAGCCAGACGATGTCATAATGAATAAAAGACGTGTCGTAATAACAGGAACAGGTGCTGTTTCCCCTTTTGGCTTGGGAGTGGAATGTCTTTGGGACAATCTTTTGTCTGGAAATTCAGCCGTTAAAATGATACCTTATTTTAAGGAATTAGGCGGCTTACGTAGCTGCGTAGCTGCAGTAGTGCCTGAAATTGATGTCAGTGTTATAAACCGCAAGAAGAGGCGATTCATGTCACCAATGTCGATATATTCTTGTATTGCGGCTTTGGAAGCCATCGAGATGGCGGGCTTGAACGAAGACCAGATAACGAGTAGAGAAACAGGACTATGTCTGGCTTCTACTATGGGCAGTTCCGCTGAAAGCGAGGCTTTTTTTCAGGAATTGAGCCGAAGTGGATCAATTGAAAATGTCAAATCAACCATGTTCTTTAAGACGATGAATCATTCTTGTGCTTCCAATACGGCTCAGGCCCTTGGTATTTCGGGCAGAATCGTTTCACCTTCTGCTGCTTGTGCTTCCGGTACGTTGGCGGTAGGACTTGCTTATGAAACGATCGTGGCCGGGAACCAGAATATAATGTTCTGTGGTGGAACGGATGAGCATCATGTACTGGCGACGGCTGTATTTGATATCATGAGTGCTGCTTCATGCAATTACAATGATGATCCGCAACAGACCCCACGTCCTTTTGATCTTGACCGTGACGGGGTGGTATGTGCAGAGGGCGCAGGCATTCTGATATTGGAAGAGTTGGAATATGCACGAAATCGGGGAGTGGACATTCTGGCTGAAATTATTGGTTTCGAGACTTTTTCTTCTCCGGGAGATATCGCGAATTCGGACAGCCGGACAATGTCGGATTGTATGGAATGCACGCTTGGACAGGCCGGATTAACTGCCGAAGATGTAAGCTATGTAAACGCTCATGCAACGGCTACTATTCAGGGTGACATCGCTGAAGCACAGGCAATAAGTGCCGTCCTGGGCGAGAAAGTACCTGTTAGCAGTCTGAAAGGCCACATGGGTCATACCATGGCGGCCAGCGGGGCCCTGGAGCTTATTGCCTCACTGCAGATGATGCATAATGATACTCTAATTCCTACCCGCAATCTGGTAACGCCGGACCCCAAGTGTGATGTGATTAATCTTATCCTTAAACCTCAGAATATTATGGGGAATGTTATTCTTAAAAATAGTTTTGCTTTAGGTGGTATCAGCGCAACAATTCTTATCAGGAGAAATATTCATGACTGACGCTGAAGCTATTGGGATTATTAATGATAGTATGGTGAAAGAGTTTGAGTTAGATCCTGAGATGATGACTCCGGAAGCCCATCTTGTCAAAGATCTGGAAATGGATAGTCTGGACTTTGTAGATCTGGTCGTGATTTTGCAAGAGGCTTTCGGAATAAAATTGCGCAACGATTCCAGTGTTAGAGAAATTAATACCCTTGGTGATCTACATGGCCTTGTTCTGCAAAAGAAGGGGCAATTGGAAGCGGAGAAAAAGTAACTGGATCTACACTTTTATAACAGCAGCCTGTAACAAGTGAAGTGCAGGGCCGTCACTCCGAACGAAGGCGAGGAATCTGCTTTAACAAACCTATCCACTACGTCGAGTCGACGGCTTTTCTCATTACCGGTATCCGGCAGTTTTACTATTACAGGCCACAATGTATTGAGTTTATTTCGACGAGCCTGCTTTGATGAACATATTTAATAAAGTTATTGTTCTTCTAATGAATTTATGGGTATATCCCTTACTCATTATGTGGACATTGATTGGTTCATTGATAACGTTCCCGGCTTTGCTTGCCTGGCGATTGGCAACTAAATGGCCGAATGCAAAAATCATGCACCTGTTTGTCTGGATCTATGGGCGGGGCTGCATGTTGATATTACGGCCGTTTCTTCGACTGAAATGCAAGGATCTGCGACGGGAATTTCTTCCCCGTCCCGGGATAGTTGTCGTAAATCACAATTCTTTTCTTGATACTTATTTACTTTGTATGTTGCCGGCTTTTGATGCTCATATCTGCTTAAGATCCTGGCCGTTTCAAATGTTCTGGTATTCCACTTTTATGCGTATGGCAGAATATTTAGATCTGGAAAAATTATCCTGGGAGCAGATTCTGGCCAGTGCTGAGGCAGTTACACGTAAAGGGCGGTTTCTAATTGTATTTCCCGAGGGGCATCGCTCACGAACCGGTAAACCGGGAAGGTTTCATTCGGGGGCATTTAAATTAGCGATACAATTGAAAGTTCCTATTCTGCCGCTGTGTATATGGGGTACACAGACTTTGTTGCCGCCGGGTCGATGGTGGGTAAAGCCGGCCAGGATAGAGATGCAGCTTTTGGAGCCAGTGTACCCTGACAAGTATTGCGGCGAGAGAGCGCATACCGAAATGTGCAGGCAGGTACGGGCACAAATGATCGAAGCCATTGAACAAATGGAAAATATAAAACCAGATGCAGACTAATAATGCTATAGAATTCGAATCAATCGAAAGAATCGAAGAGTTTAATAATCGATTGCTGAGAGAACATGTGCAATATTGTTATGAGAAGTCTCCTTATTATCGTCGACGGTTCGAAGAATGTGGAGTAAAGCCGGAGCATATCAAGACAAAGGAAGATTTGCAGTTGTTGCCTCTAACTTCGAAAGAAGACCTGGAACAGCATGCTGAGGATTTTCTTTGTGTGCCCGAAGCCGATATTATAGATATGTGTCAGACTTCAGGCACTACTGGCAAACCGGTAATTTTGTCGCAAACTGCTTCGGATATAGAACGGGTGGGTTATAATGAAAAAATATCATTTAGTGCTGCGGGAATGACAGAAAATGACAGGGTAATGATTACCTGCGCTTTGGGTAGGTGTTTCATGGCGGGGCTTGCCTATTTTGAGGGAGTACGGCAAATCGGCGCTACCGCGGTGCGGACCGGTTCCGGGAATCTTGGCATACTGGCTCAAGCTGTATTATTGTATCGTCCCAGTATCATCGTTTGCGTGCCCTCTCAGGCGTTATTAATGGCCGAAAAGATTCTGGAGTCCGGCACAGATCCCACTAACCTGGGGGTGCGAATGCTGATCTGCATTGGTGAGCCGGTAAGAACAGTGAGTTTAGAGTACTCCCAACTGGGAGAGAGACTTCGAAAAAAATGGAATTGCGAGATAATCGGAACGTATGCAAGTACGGAAATAGCTACTTCGTTTACTGATTGCTGTCAAGGCCGGGGAGGACATTTTCACCCGGAATTGATTGCCGTAGAGGTTGTTGATGAAAATGGTCGGGAAGTTCCACCTGGACAACCGGGTGAGGTTATTGCTACCCCGTTGCAGGTTACGGGCATGCCGTTATTGCGATACTGTACAGGAGATGTCGCCACTTATTTTACCGAGCCCTGTCCATGCGGAAGGAAAACATATCGTTTGAGCCCGATTATTGGCAGGAAACAACAGAAAATGAAGATTCGTGGGACCACTGTTTTTCCTAATGCTATATTTTCGGTTTTGCAGGGCATTCCGGAAATAAAGAATTATTATATTGAGGTGCATGGGGAATATGATTTGTCTGAGACTGTGCGGGTTATTGTAGGGATGGACGATAGCGCTCGTCTACCGGCAGACAGTATCGCAGAAAAGATTCGTGGATATATCCGGGTAAAGCCGGAGGTTATTATAGATACGTCAGCAAATCTGGCTGCGAAGATATTTCAGGGAGGCAAGAGAAAGGCGACCACTTTTTTTGACTATCGTAAACAATAAACCTGTATGACAGGCAGGGCTTGCATTACAAAGTTTTTTATGGATTTTGGTTTACAATGAAAACAGATCAAAAAGCAACAGTTAAACTCAACGGTTACGATCTTACAATTGAAGATATCGTTGCGATTGGCATTGGAGATAAACACGTTGACCTGGATGAAAAGGCTTTGGATCGCTGTCGGCAAAGCAGGGCTTTCCTCACAAAGGAGATTGAACTCAGACGTATCATCTATGGAGTAAATACGTCTTTTGGCCCCATGTGCAACAAGATTATAGATGACAATCAATTTGCGACTTTGCAGTTGAATCTCATACGCAGCCACGCTGCCGGGATGGGGGATCCTTTGCAATATTATATTGCTATAGCCGCATTGGCCGTAAGATTGAATGCCCTGGTGAAAGGATTCAGCGGTGTACGCGTTGAATTGCTCGAACTTCTCAAAGATATGATTAATAATGGAATTGCTCCTTATATTCCCCGCAATGGCAGCGTGGGAGCTTCAGGTGATCTGGTTCATTTGGCACATATGGCATTGGCAGTGATTGGTGAAGGGAAAGCGTTTTTACGAGGTGAGCTTACTGATGCAAAGGATGCTCTTGCCGCATGCGGATTAGAGCCCATGCAGCTTACCTTTAAAGAAGGTATTGCATTGATGAATGGAACCAGTGTGATGACTGCTTTGGCCGGTTTTGTGCTGTTTGGTGCCCGCAAACTTCTGCAGGTAGGCTGTGTAACGGCAGCCTTTGCCATGGAGATATTCGGTGGAATAGACGACGCCTTCGATGAGGATTTGCATCGTGTCAAGCCGCATCCGGGACAGCTTGAGGTTGCTCAGGTAATTCGTAATCTTTATCGTGGTTCCGGCAACATTACACTGTGCGAGAATATGCACGAATTGATTCGCCAGGAGGTGACAGGTGGATTAGTGTGTGAAACCAGCATTAATGTACAGCAGGTCTATTCGATTCGGTGTACTCCCCAGATACTGGCTCCTGTTCACGAAGCTGTGGTGCAGGGGATAAAAACAGTCGAATGTGAAGCCAATTCAACAAATGATAATCCCGTGATAATACCTGACAAAAAAAAGATAATTCATGGAGGCAATTTTCACGGGCAAAGTATAGCTTTTGCCATGGACTCCTTATGTATTGCAATGTCCGTAGTGTGTAATCTGTCGGAAAGACGCATTAACAAAATGCTGGATAAAAAACTGAATGAAGGTTTGCCGGAACATTTGATTTCAGGCACTGCCGGACTTAATATGGGATTTATGGGGGCGCAGTATATGGCCACTTCGACAACAGCCGAAAACCGTCAACTTGCGAATCCTGTCGGCACACTTTCGATATCCTGCAATGCTTCCAACCAGGATGTAGTAAGCATGGGTACGGTTGCTGCTCTTAAGGCCTATCGTTCTGTGAGCAATGCCAAGCACGTATTGACGCTGGAAATTCTGGCGGACCTGCAGGCTTTGTCATTCCGAAATGCAGATAAACTGGGATATGCCACTAAAAAGGTCTACGAAATACTAAATGAGCATTTTGAGGTTTATGATGACAGCCGGATATTTCATGACGATCTTGTGAAATTTCGTAAGTTATTGTTTTCAAGTCAAATATTTGATGATTTGAGTATTTACTGGCAGGATACAAAATAATGGAATTGCCGCTTGATGCAGAGGTACTTATCCCTCATCGTAAACCGATGCAGCTTATTGACCGTCTTAACGAATCAGATGGGAAAACGGGCGTTGCGGAGGCCTGTTTTGATATGGACTCTCCTTTTGTGATAGATAGTAGTGGGAAAATTGAGCGATTGGTATTGATTGAGTTGGTTGCTCAGACTTACGCTGCCGCTAAAGGGTATGAAGATTTGTCTTGCGGGAAAAAGTTTTCACAAGGGTATCTGGTTGGTATCTCAAAAGCCGTTTTTCATGGCGATGCTTATGCAGGCCAGGACCTGCTTGTTAAGGTGGGGACGAAAGATAGTTTTGATGATTTCTTCATTACTGCCGGAGAGGTTTTTCAACATGAGGAGCTGATTCTTGAAGCATCTTTAACAATTTGGATCAATTCGAATACTAAGCAGCAAATTTAATCCCAATTAATTAATTCTGAACGCATATTACTCCAATTTTGTAGCTTCTGCGTACGATTTCTGGCACAAGCGACGGTGGTTATTAATCAGTTTGGTCGTATTGTTTTTGTCGATGACTGGTCTGTATAGTGTCCATATTCCGCTCAGTCATGACATAAAATCAATGCTTCCGGATAAAGATGAGAGTTTTCGGGAAGGTTTTGAACTATTCAGCTATGCTCCCTTTGCTCGAAATATTCTTATCTCTCTGGAAGTGTCGGATACTCAGGATCAAACGCCCACTCAGGGAGACGTTTCTGTTGATAGTCTTACTAAGGCTGCGGATAAGATTACGGAGTTATTGAAGCCGCCTTTATTTGTACAGGCGATCAGCGGTATAAGTCAATCTGAGAAGCTCAAGCTGTTTAATTGGATGTATGATCGTTTACCTTGTCTTGTTAACGAGGAAGACATTGCATTTTTAAAGGAGGAAATATCACCGGCTTCCATTGACCGTCAGTTACAGGAAAATATCAAGGTTCTACATTCACCGGAAAGTGTAGTATTAAAAAAGCTTATCCTGCAGGACCCGCTGGCCTTCAGGAGGCTCTTGATGGGTAAGTTGCAGCAGCTGAATATGATGTCTGGTTTTTCGATGGATAGTGATTATTTTCTTTCGAAGGATAATAAACATTTACTGATTATTGCAGAAACTTCAATAGCAATCACGGATTTCGGCGGAAGCCGGAAGATGCTGGATTATTTGTATGGAGTTTTAGATGAATTTAAACCGCCGGGAATCCAATATCGTGTAATATGTGGGCACCGTTATACTGTAGCGAATGCAGAGACCATACAGAGTGATCTGTGGCGTGTGTTTGCTGTTTCTATTACGGGCTTGTTGTTAATATTCGTGATTTTCCTGCATAATTGGCGAGCGTTATTTGTGCTTGTAATGCCCGCATCAGCTCTTTTAATAGGAGTTGCTGTAACCGGCTTTCTCTTTGGTACGGTATCAGCTATTACGATTGGTTTTGGGGCCGTATTATTGGGAATATCGGTTGATTTCGGATTGCATGTGTTTTATGGATTGCAGCAGGAGCATACTGATACTCGACAAGTCCTGGCTGAATTAACGAAGCCTTTATCTTTTTGTGCTCTTACAACGATCGGAGTTTTTGCTGTATTGTTATTTTCTAATTTACCCGGCCAAAGACAGCTTGCGGTATTCTCCATTACGGGAATAGTTACAGCCTTATTATTTGCATTATTTGTGATGCCCCATCTGATGCCGGCCCGCCCTGTGTTGAGTCTGAAAAAGTTGTCGTTACCACGGGCACGGGCTTTTATCGTGCCGTTATGGATATTCATAGCACTTGTTGCTGTTATACCTGCAAC
>JBARPZ010000527.1:0-7102 GCA_049643445.1 Sedimentisphaerales bacterium | reverse complement strand
GGCTTGCAGGCTATCTATTATGCCCTCCACTTTGATTATCGCAATTTTGTTTCCTCGCGGCCCCTTTTGTATAAGTTCTTCCATAAGAGTGTCTCGTTGCCCGGTCGAAAAGACGGTAACTACGGCGATCACTACAAAGAACATCGCGATATTTGCCATAATCGACAGTGCCAGGACAATTCCCCAGAAGATTCTCCAGCCGGCCCCTGTCTTTGCCGGCTCCGTTGTCGGATTGTTTATAGCGGCCGTGGGTATTTGCCCTGGCGAATGAGGCTCTATTGGCTCGGTTTGATTATTATTCTGCTCAAAATCCATAATGAATCCTTTCAAAAAGTTAACTCAAACATTGTAGAACCAAATAACTCGGCTGTCAATCTACATATATTGGCTACATTAGTATATGGTATTGCCGATTGCTTGATTCTGTCATTGGCGCCCCAGCCCGATTTTTGCCTCTGAAATTGGGTTTGTTTGGGTTCGTATTGGGTTTGTTTTTGCATAATATTGGCTTTAATTGGCTTTGAATTGGCTTTGAATTGGCTTTGAATTGGCTTTGAATTGGCTTTGAATTGGCTTTGTTTTCCTAATTGACCAAGTGTCCATTTGTACATATCCCCTTGTTAATACTTTAGTTACGTTCAACTTGACTTTTCGGAAATTGGCTTTGTTTTGCATAAAAAGGTTATTTTTTCGTACGTAAACTTTCGTACTTCGTATAGCGTATAACGGATAGAAGGACTGAGGGCAGTTGCCAGTTTCCAGTTGCCTGTTGCCAGTAGTTGGTAGTAATTCAACATAGACTACTCCTTAACGAATTATTTTTGCGTGTATCTGCTGATACTGAGGCTTGGGCCTGCTGGCTCTATGTCCTTGCCACTCGGTGGCTTACGACTTGCGGTTCTCCGCTAAAACCTTCGCCTGCTGGCGGCTTACGTTTGCCTGCCGGCAAACATGAGGGCATATTAACATATTATCGAACAATTGTAAAGGAAAAAATGAAAAAAAAGGTGTTTTTTTCGTCTGCCCCCTGCCAGAGAGCATATCGCCGCTTTTATCAAGACCTCGCCAATGTCCAGAGCTAACTCTAGTCTTAGTATCATTACAGTTTTTATGCTCTGCAAAGTAAATTTAAGGAGTGTCCATGGGTGATATTGAGTAATTTCACATGTCCCGGATGGAATTTTATCGGTTTTGCAACGAACATTCAACTTTGTTCTTGCTGCTATCACCGGATGCAGATTTCGCGGAGATGGTGGGAGGAAGTCAATCTTCGGGTAGGACTTTTCTGTGCTGGGCTTTACCAAAAACGAGGAGGAAACGGTCGCGAGCCGGTCGTGGGCTGCGAAACCTCAGAAAGAAACCTGCCTCGGTCATCTCTTGTTTTACCGTCTTTGGTTGTATCTTTCTGCGATGGCTTGCCTTGCGCCGGGACAACGGCTTCTTTGCTCTGCGATCTAAAACGTAGACGCAACCTGTCGGTGTGAGCTTCTTATGAATCTTGGCGAGTAGTGTCTTACTGTGGAAAAGCAGGTGATAGGTATCCAAGAAGAAAACAACATCGATCGGCTCAACTCCCAGATTTGGGTCACCTTTCTCTGTTAGGACTGAAGGCAGGGAAACACTGACGGAAAGCGGCGGTCTCTCTTCTTTTTGTGTAGCCCACTCCTCCAATACAATATCCAGCCCTTTGCCAGAGGATTTCTCCAGGATTGGAGCCATCAGTTTGCGTGCTTCTCCCAACGCAACAAAGACCGGATTTTGATAGCGACCGGCCGAGGGAAAAAATAGATAGCAGCAATCCTCAACTGAAATGGGTCGAAAAGGGTCAGGATCACGCCCAGGACTTTCCAAATTCTTTGGACGCTGAAAGATGAGAGCGAAGTGGTCCTTTTCGTGCCAGCACTGTTCGGCACAACACGTGAAGGCAAATCCTTCTTCCCTTGCCTCTCTGACCACCGTTGTTTCCGCTATCCAGTAATGCTTCTTCTCGCGAACGTGTCGCGGGACCCAATCGCGCAAAGTCCCGAGTCGTCGGTCAACCACTACCAGATGGCCGCCCGGTTTCAGGCCTTTCCAAATCCCTCTCAACATCTCGCGGGGTTTTGCGAAATGGTGGTAGACGTGATACATAAAAACAAGATCAATGGAATTTGGGGGCAGGCAGGGGTCGTCGCTACAGCCAAGTACCGCGCGGACATGGTCAAGACCTCTTTTGTCAGCTTCGCTTCTTAATGATTTCACATTATTCTCTGTAATCTCCTCGGCATAAACCGTCCCCGTCTCACCGACAATCTCCGCAAAGACCCATGTATCTTTTCCGCCCCCCGCCCCGATATCGGCAACAACAGATCCTTCACCCACGCTAAGATAGGATAGAATTGCGCGGACAGATTCCGCTCTATTACTCGGTTTAGTAGAACATAATTGATTAGGCTCTACATTAAGAGTCGTTATGCTGTTGTCAGCAGGACCTTGTGAGGCAATTGGCCGGGTTGCTGTATTCTCACCAGCATAAAGTGAAGTAACGCTCGGCGACATCCCTTGCCATACTGCTAACGCAAATACAATAATTATCAAACAATGGTTGGTGGTTTTTCGAAATTTCATGTTATTGCCCTTAGCTGGGATTTCCCATATATCATTATATCTCTTAGCTCAGCTACGCCGCTGAGCCTCTTTTTCAATAGAATATCAAATTGATCTCAAAAATTTAAGGTTTCCAGCTTCATTTTGAAAATATTTCAGCCACAATAATCGCAAAAACACGAATTTGGCCACTGATTATCGTTTCTTTGACGTACCTCAACCAGTGTTCCCATCTGAAATCCAAGTTTTTCAGCAATTCTTGGCATTAACCGTACCCAATGGGCACAGGTTTCAACTGATGGATGCGATCAAGGATTTCCTGAAACAACCTTTTTGAAACCAGCACCTCTGCCATCTGAAAAATTACATGTCGAGCGTGCTTGACAACTTTAGCTCCGATCTTTATCAATTTTACTCTGAGAGTTCGCAGTGACCATTCCCTTACTCTCTTTGGTAAAGCCAAACGTCTCAGGAAATTGCCGAGGTTATAAGCCAGGGCAAACAGTTGGAGTCGAACCTGATTATCTACAAAATCATGACATGAAAGCCGTGTCCAGTTTAAGGCGTATTTACCTTCCTTAATCCATTGCTCTGCTGTTCCACGCTTGTTGTAAAACTTTACGACATTGCTGTGTTTCCAGCGAAGATTTGTAACAATGAATCCTATTCTTGGAAACAATTCTCCTGCATGCCATTCAATCTTAGCAACCACTCTGCGATCTATACTCCAACTGGCAGCCCTGTAACGAAAACTATGATACACAACAATCGGCTTCTTTGGTGGACGGCCTACAGGTCGAGTCAGTAAGTGCTCGATATTGCCATAAAGTATCTGGTTACCTTTCAGCCGTATCGCATAGAAGTAATTTTCAGATTCAAGAAAACGATAAATCTCGGGATCTGCAAAGCCAGCATCACCACGGAAGAACCGCAGGATGTCAGAGGATCGGTAACGGGCGATGATTGGTTCCAAAACGCTCTGCCAGTCATAAGCACTATGAACATTTCCATTGCGAACAAAAGCTCGCTCCATATCCCCAAATTGGTTGAAACAAAATAATGGATGATAACAGGTGCATTGAAAATATCCGTTGTAAGAAGTACCTTCCTGATTGCCATAGGTTGGACTGACAGAACTGTCCATATCAAGAATAATCTGCTTGAGTGATTTTCGTTGGTGTATTCTGTCAACCCATTGACCTGACAGGTTCATCAATAGCTCCAGATTCTTTGATTGAACCAATATCTCTGTTTCAAATCTGCCCATCAGGCTTGTCGAAGCTGCCGTTCGTTCTTTCGCTCTTCCACCAACAACATTACGCATCGCAGGATCAACGCTCATATGCTCTGCATCATTAGTGTCATCGTAACCAGCCAGCCGACTGTAAACAGACTGACGCAGCAGTGCCAAAAGCCCATGCTGGGTATTCTTACCTGTTCGACTGTCAGTAAGCTCTGATTCTATCATTGTCGTCAATCCGAGTACTTCATCCAACTCTCGATATGCCAACAAACCTGCATCGCTGGTTACTTTGGTTCCATGAAATTCGACCTTCAGTTTTCGGTCAAAATCGAGCCTAAGAGCATCCTTGCGTCTTTCACCCATTGGGTTCTCCAATTCATAATAGTCAAAACTGGCTTGAGTGGTCTCCATAAGCTCTATACTATCATAATTCAATTCATTTGTCACTGTTTACTTGGGAAATCCGGGAATGAAGTCACACCCACAACTTTGTACCCAGCGTGGACTAAGGGCCTGCGAATAAAGCGTCATTGGATTTCCCATCTCAAATTCACATCTGAGCGATCAATGAAGCGTTTATTTACACGCAGGCCCTTAAGTTTCCAACTACAGCCGGCCATGGCAAACGAACAACTGTGTTACACTGTTACTCCAACAGTCGGCAACAGAATTTCCAGTTTCTGAGATTGTTATAAACTTTAATTACCAGTTGATTCGGTCCTTCTTTGAAAGTTACCTTCACACGATCATGATCCGGAAACGCACCGCGATCGGTCCAGCTGTCAAGAATAAGCTCCCCGTTAAGCCACGCCTTGGCCGCATCGTCCGTGCCGAATCCCAGCAGGGCCTCGGTCTCGGCAGGCATATCGATTTGAGCCCATGCATAACACGACACATGTTCCGTTGAAGGTTCATCAGGCCAGAAGCGACGCAGGTCGATAATCCCTGTATAGGCTCGATGGACGGCCCATTTGTAATCTACGTCGTCTATTCGAACAGCAGGCTCGAATGTCTGGAGGGATGGGAGATAGTCCCTTTCAAAAGCAGCCTTGGATTCTGCCTCGCTCGGTACTCCCTCAGCCGCCGGTATAGGCCCGAGCAGTAACCATTCCTTCATAAACTCGCCCTGGACAAGCCCCGGATATGTTACAGAATCAAGATTTGGTTTTTTGACATCCGTTGCAGGATCATAGTCCGCCTCGAATATCCGGACTGCAAACTCCCATTCGAAAATACCGTTTTGAACCTTTAATATCAAGTCGTTAAGACCCTTGCGTAATGTCACCGGCACCAGGGCCTTATCAACATCCATGGACCCGCCGTTCCGATCTTCGTGAACAAGTTCCCCGTTGAGCCACACCTTGATCCGATCGTCGCCTCCGATAGCCAGCAGCACCGGGGTATCTTCGGCCATCTCGATCTGTGCACGCGCGTATGCATCGGCAAAGCCATGATAACCGAATAGCCAGGCAAACTCTATAATCTCCGCACCCGAACTGTACTTTTCCCAGTAATACTGCTTGCCGTCAATAGACACCACAGGCTCGAGCGTATGAATGTCGAACTTGTTCTCGTCGAAAGCAGCCATCTGACTTGCTCCATCTGCGAATTTGTCGGCATCGCTTATGTCATCGCCGAACACGAGAATCGGCCCCAGTATAAGCCAGTCTTTCAAGAATTCGCCCGATTCGAATCCCTGATAAACCACACTGCCCGGATCGATCCTGGCATACCAGTCCTTTGCCTCGTCGGGCGATTGATACAACCTTGCCGGGATAAGATTCTCTACCAGTTCCCGCACCTCGACATCGGTGAACTTTCCGTTCAGTGTGATATTCAAATAGGTATCCGTCGGCGAATGCAGCATATAGACCTGGTTAAACGACAACGGCTCGAACCCGGCCTGTTTGAATAACGCATCCGACGACAACAGCTTGGTGCCGTCCGTGACGTCCGAAAGTGCGGTCAGGATAGCAACACCTACTATTCTTCCGAGTGTAGAGGCATCGTGAACTTTGAACCTGTTTTTGCTCACATAGTTCGGAAACCAGCGCAAACCGGCCTGGTTGGACATGTTCAAAATCCCCGAAATAAGATGATGTACCGTCCGCCCCTGGGATATAGCCGCGCACCTCCCGTCGTTCGTACTGCAGAACACTACATACCCAGCTCCATAAGGACTCGCCTTATCCGACATGATTACAAACTTCTGCTCTTCAATCCAATCGGGCGTGTCACCTAACACGTATGTCTCGACCTGTGCTGAATCGACCATCTGTTGCGGCGTGACAGGAGTAACACCCTCGGCGACAACGACCTCGGGATCTAACGGTGAGCTCTGCCCGGCCAGCTCCGCCAGGTTCCAGGAAAACCCGGGGGCGTCTACAGTATTCGAGGAAATACGATGAATCTGCTGAATAGGTCTCTCATACGCCACGGATTCGATTTGTTCGATCGTATTGTCATCGTCGTCAACTTTAAAGATATGATAAGCATCCGTCCCTGGCCAGCGGAGTTTATATACTCTAAGCTGCGTTCCGTCCGGACGCTGTTGGCGGCTTTCTTCCTCGATCGGCGGTAGATTCATCTTATCCATCGAGCCCTGAAAACTCGCGGAAATGCCTAAAATTTCCGCGGGATTTTCCGGGAGATTGAAGTTTTCGGTGATAGGTTCACGCTGAATCTCAAACTTCCCATTATCCCAGGCCTCAGTCATATAAACCGCTGATCCGTCATAGCCGACGGCAAAGATAAGCTGAGTCTCCTGCATAAATGCCCTGACAAAATAGCCCGACTCGGGATCATACCAGATATGCTCCTGTATCACGGACGCCTTATCTACAATTCCGGTCAATTCCAGCGTATACCACTGGTACTCACCGTCCGCTTTAAGCGAATGCACCGGCAGCGAAGCATGACTGGAAAACCACGCTCGCATAAAAGCGAGATTTCTGTTAAGTGTAAAATTGGACTCGAGCAGCTCTTCGAGTTTCGCGGCCATATCGGGGGCATCGGTATTCGGATATAGCGTAATTTCGTGGGTGATGTAGACTACGCGTTCACCTGTAAAGAAGGCCTGTTCAGCGGCACAGGCCGTATTGATTAAACTCAAAAAAGTTAAGGGCGACGTCTGGCCGTTGGATTTGTTGTCGGAGATCTGCCATCTCACAACGGCAATCCCCAAAATTACCAACAAAACCGCGGCTACGCGCGTGACAGGACTTTTCATGATATATCTCCATAGGTTAACTGGATTAATGTTTTGTTTATTCC
>JBARPZ010000526.1:0-12438 GCA_049643445.1 Sedimentisphaerales bacterium | reverse complement strand
ATATTATTGATACGGAAACTTCAAGAATAATGAACAAGGCCGGATGTACCCAGGTAGCGGTAGGAATAGAATCTGCCAACCCAGAAATGCTAATTCACATAAGGAAACAAGAGACTATTGAAGATATAGACAAAGGCATCAACATACTGCGAGGTGCTGGGATTGACGTTTTGGGAGAATTCATGATTGGAAACCCAGGGGAAACTCTGGAAACAGCCAAGGAATCTATTGCTTACGTCAAAAACTCTAACCTGAGCGAAGCGGTGTTTGGAAGTGCTGTTCCCTTTCCAGGCACGGCCCTTTGGGATTACGTTAATGAGCATGGGACATTCTTGGTTGAGCCAGACTGTACTAAGTTCGAAGAAGTATATCCGAGAGTAATCTTCGAAACGCCTGAGTTTAACCGAGAAGACAGGCTGCAAGCTATTCGGCTTACGAAAGCAGCGGGCCTAATGCGCGATAGAGGTCCTGAAAAAAAGAGTGGGTATTGGTCACTACACGACATCGCCCATCGTTTATGGTATGAGTTTGCATACAAACACTTACCACGTTCAATTTCGTACCAACTACATTTTTTTCTGCGGAAATGTAGAGCAATTTTGAAAGGTAGGATGCGCAGGAGCAAATCCGGTTGAATATGGCTTAATCTGTTAGGCCACAGTTGTTGACAAGATAAGGCGATACCTAATGCAAAGATTAACATTAAGGCTAAAGAGATATATACCACGTTCTATAAAACGGATATTGAGGAAGATGTACTATGTGCCAATAGATGTCATTGAGAAATTAAAAGGGCGAGACAGTCTGACCCCGCCAGGGTCAATAATCCCTTTTGCTCTTGGAGGCCTGGATTTTAAGAAAAAAGGAGAAGAATTCAAAAAATACTTCCTTGATTTAGGACAACTACAGAGGAATGACCGAGTCTTAGATGTTGGCTGTGGAGTTGGAAGAATGGCTGTGCCGTTAACAAGTTACCTATCTCAAAAAGGTGAATATCAGGGACTTGATGCAGTAAGAAAGAGTATCAAGTGGTGCCAAAATCACATCACTTCGAGATTTGGCAATTTTCATTTTCAGCATATTGATGTGTTCAACAAGGCATATAATCCGAAGGGGAAATGTCTCGCTAAGGATATTAAATTCCCTTATCAAGATGACTACTTCGATTTTGTTTTTCTTATATCAGTATTTACTCAGATGCTTTCAGCAGATGTGGAAAATTATATGTCAGAAATATCCCGCGTGCTGAAACCGCATAGTAGGTGCTTGATAAGTTTCTTTCTTTTTAACAACGAATCAGAAAAGCTCATTCGCGGGGGGGGGCGAGTACTGTAGATTTCAAGTACAAGCTTGATAGAGGTTTGACGATAAATGAGAACACGCCTGAAGAGTCAATCGCTTACGATGAAGATTTCATTAGAGGGCTATTTGAGAAATACAGATTGCGGATTATCGAACCAATTCACTATGGTTGGTGGTGTGGCAGAGACACTTTTTTGAGTTATCAAGATATTATTTTGGTAACGAAAGAATAACCAGGCAAGAGTCCTGA
This sequence comes from Sedimentisphaerales bacterium, assembly GCA_049643445.1. Taxonomy (GTDB): domain Bacteria; phylum Planctomycetota; class Phycisphaerae; order Sedimentisphaerales; family Anaerobacaceae; genus CS2-K091. Next base: position 10,886 of record JBARPZ010000526.1, on the reverse strand, counting down.
CTGGCGACTAACCTTCAACGGTGACGCCGTTCAGATGAGCAGTGTGCGTCCGAACATTATCTGACAAATTATGACCGAAGCCGCACAGCGGCCGTTTACCAGAGGTTTTGCTGAAAGTGAATTTTGCCGAAAGAACTATTGGAAACGTCGTTGCAAAAGTCAGAGGAAGCAACCTCAAGGCCAGAGTTGTACGTGGGTCGTTGATATTAGCCACAGGAACATTTGCTGAACGAGGAATGAGACTTGTTCGCAATATGATTCTCGCTAGACTCTTGGCTCCCGAGGATTTCGGTTTGATGGCTATCGTGCTGTCGGTGTTAGTAGTTTTGGAGTCGTTCACTGATATAGGTGTTCGGCAATCGATTATCCATCATCAGGAAGGAAACAAAAATGAGTACCTTAACATTGCCTGGTGGATCCAGGTAATACGGGGAGTTGGCCTGTTTATCATAGCATTGTTGGTGGCTCCAGCAATTTGCCGATTTTATGATAAGCCGGAATTGCTCAATTTGCTCAGAGTCTCATTTCTGGTCGTTATATTCCACGGCTTTACCAGCCCGCGTTTATACCTTTTAGACAAAGAATTTCGATTTACAAAAGCCTTATGCCTGATACAGGGTAGTTCATTACTCGGAACAGCCGTTGCAATCAGCTTGGCTTTATATATGCAAAGCGTATGGGTACTGGTCATAGGGCAAGTGTCGCAAATCACAGTGCAATGCCTGTTATCTCATATATTGTGCCCATTCAGACCGATGTTGAAAATTGATCGCAGATACCTCAAGGAGCTGTTTAAATTTGGCCGGGGCATGGTGGGTTTGTCGTTTTTGACGGTTATTTCGATGCAAACGGATGTTTTTGTATTAGCAAAACTTCTGCCTTCAGAACAGGTTGGGATGTATGCCTTGGCTCTGTCCCTGGCCCAACAGCCTGTGTTTCTTTTTGCCCGTACCATTGGCCGGACTTTGCTTCCTGCGATTGCAGAGAAACAAGATGACAAAAGAGCACTTTGCTCGGCGGTGGTTACAATACTTAAAAGCATATTGTTGTTTGGTGTCCCGATAGTGGTTTTAACGGCACTTGGGGCTAAAACCATATTATCTGTCATCTACGGAGCTAAATATGGAGCAGTTGCGGTCCCATTTGCGATATTGTGCTTTAGTATGCTGTTTTACGTACAAGCTGTAGTGTTGTCCCAAATATATATGGGCATTGGAATGCCCCACTTGCACCGTCGCTATGTGATTTTGCTGTCGGGTCTTGTTGTCTGCTTGATGTATCCAGGGATAAAGTGGTTCGGCCTTGCAGGTGCAGCGGGCGTACTTTTGTTTTCACATACTGTTGCACTCTTTATGCAGGTTATCTGGATGAAGAGCGTAATCGGCCTTAAGTTCAAAGACTATATCTACTGCTGGTGGGCATTGCCCAGGACGCCAATACACAAAGGTTGAAAAGAGTGATATAACTATGGGCAATATATCTTCCAAGGTTGGTCAGACTTACCCGTATGTTGAATGGCTGCGTAATGATGTTGTTTCCGCTGTGCCATCAGATGCAGAATGCGTACTTTCTGTGGGCTGCGGTACGGGATTTACGGAGGCGGAATTAGTAAAACGAAGCATCAGAGTAATCGGAATTGAGATAAACCACAGTGCCGCAAGAATTGCCCGGCAGCGTGGACTGACTGTTTTGGAAGGAGATGTATCTGAGATTGACGTAGATGTTGCAGGCGAGCTCTATGACTGTCTTATTTATGCCGATATTCTTGAGCATTTACCTGATCCGGTTGCCGTACTCAAGCGACATGTAAAATGCCTGAAACCCAACGGGATTGTCTATGTCTCTATTCCCAACTTTCGCCATTATTCGGTATTCTGGCAACTATTCGTCCGCGGTCACGTGAACTACGTGGATGCTGGTATTTTAGACTGCACACATCTGCGTATGACGACGCGCAAAATGGTTTTGGAGTGGTTTGAACAGGCGGGCCTGAATCTTGTCCAGTGGAAATATCTTAACAATCGCAAAAAGGCCAAGCTTATCAGCGCATGTTTTTTGTGGTTGGCGCAGGAATTCACAGCCGTGCAAATAGGTGTGATCGGGAAAAAAGAGTAAGATGTTTTTTGTTGATGTCTTAATAATATGCAGGCAGTAACACTGACAATCGCAGTTGCAGCTTCTTTGCTGGTATTGGTTCTACGGCCGGCCCGAGCTTTGGCGGTATATGTAATTGCATTATTGTTCTATCCGACTTATCTGGTGGTACAGGTCGGGCCGCTTGACATAAGTGCGGTCCGTATAATCATAACAGTCCTGCTGCTGCGTTGTCTTGCCGAGGCAAAACTCAGGCAGGGTTTTAAGTGGTGCGCTCTGGATAGCTGGGTAGCGTTCGGGGCGATTATCTCGATAGTAATCCCGCTTCTTGCCTGGCAAATGCCGGCCATGAAGGCCCTGGAAAACCGCAGCGGGCTCCTGATGGACACGTTTTGTGCATACTTGGCGGCCCGCTTTTGCATCAGCGACCGTGCATCGCTTCTGACAGCGATGAAATGGATTGCTGTCGGATTTGCGGGCCTTGCCCTTGTGGGTGTTGCCGAATCCGTTACCGGATGGCAATCGTACAATATGCTCAAAATCTACTGTCCCTGGCAGAGCGTTTCTGAACCGGAACTAAACCCGAGGTCCGGGTTCTACCGAGCCATAGGGCCGTTTCCCCATTCAATCACATTTGGAGCTGCATTTGCTATGTTTATACCTCTGGCATACTGGCTGCGACATGAGCGTGGCTACTGGGGAATGCTCAGTTATTGGCTCTCCGCTCTGTTTGTTGTAGGCGCCGTGAGCAGTATGTCGAGCGGCCCGTGGATGATGATTGTATTTACCTTCGGATGTCTGGCCTTTGAGCACTACAAGAAGTTGGTCAAACCAGCAATCGTTTTTGTCATTTTCTCCTGTTTCATAGTTGAGATTATCAGCAACAGGAGTTTTTACGATGTGTTGTGTTCTTACGCCAACCCAATTGGAGGCGCCGGCGGGCATCGAGGCCAGTTGATTCATCTTGCTATAGACCATTTTGACGAATGGTGGCTGGTTGGTTATGGCGGACAGGATCCCGGTTGGGGGGAATCATTAGGAATGACGCGGACTGACGTAACAAATCATTACATTATGGCCGGCGTGGAGTATGGCTTAGTTGGGGTGATAGCTATTTGTGGTGCACTTGCCACTGCTATTTATATGCTCGTACGTTCGCACAATTCTGTCAACGACCCTGTTCTGCGTTCGTGGCATTGGGCTTTGGGCAGCACTGTCGTCGTGCTGGCAATCGCATTCAACTCTATCTACTTCGGCGGGCAGGCAGGCACGCTGGTCTATTGCATCCTGGGAATAATCGGTTCATCGCCTCGCTTCCACCTACTTGGCCTGGGTGCAACTAAGAACCTAGCCGATACATACACATGTGCCATGGCCCCGTCGCAATACGCCGGGTCGGGAGCTTTCTTGACATCTACTACACATCGTATGTAGCGGATTATCAGTATGTTCAGACCTTTGCAAACGATAATAAAATATCCCTCGATCCCGATACTTTCAGAGTAGATCCGCAATCAAATGTCTGATATGTGTGTAATCATAGTTAGCTGGAACGCGCAAAAGCACCTTATTAACTGCCTGAATTCTCTTTCGAGATTCAAAAGGAATGGCTGGGAGATTATTGTGGTTGATAATGGTTCCACAGACGGCAGTCCCGAAGCAGTGGAAAGTCAATTTCCACAAGTCACACTGATAAGGAACAAGGAAAACCTCGGATTTGCGAGGGCCAACAATATCGGGATTCGGGCAAGCACAGGCCGATATCTCTGTCTGATAAATTCCGATGTTGTCGTTTTAGATGGTTGTATTGAGAAATTGGTGGCATTTATGGATGAGAATTCCAAAGTGGGGATAGCGGGTCCGCGGATTCTCAACCAGGATGGCAGTCTTCAGGTTTCTTGTCGGCATTTTCCTTCAATCTGGAATAATCTGTGTCAGGCATTGGGACTGAACTATTTGTTCCCAAAATCGGCGTTCTTTTCCGAGCCGTTCATGAAGTATTGGACACACGATAAGGTGCGAAAGGTGGATGTTATTACCGGATGCTTCTGGATGGTCCGGCACAAAGCCATTGATGAAGTAGGCTTGCTGGATGAAGACTTCTTTATTTATGGGGAGGACATAGACTGGTGCAAGCGATTCCACCTGGCGGGCTGGGATGTTGTATTCTATCCAGAAGCGCGAGCTATCCATATTGGCGGCGCAAGTTCCGGTAATGCTCCTATCAAGTTTTATCTCGAAATGCAAAAGGCAGACCTGCAATACTGGCGGAAACATCACGGCAGGTCAGGTAAACTGATATATTCGATGATCATCATGGTGCGACAACTGGTACGAATACCGACATATATCCTCAGGTACATTTTTCAAGCAAAGAATGGGGAGATATCGCGTTTCAAGCTAAGAAGAGCATTTGCCTGTATAGGTTTTTTGTTCGGATTTAATATCTATAAGTAGAGTAAATGGTATGCCATGAAGAACGAATATGTCTTAATCACTCCGGTCCATAATGAAGAGCAATTCATTGGACAGGTAATTGAATCTGTTATTGCACAGACTGTTCTTCCCAAAAAATGGCTGATTGTCGATGATGGCTCAACTGATCGTTCCGGCGAGATAATAAAGGAATATGCCGCTCAGCATGATTTTATTGAGTATTATCCACTAAAGAGGTCAGATATCCAGACGTATTATTCCCGTAGAGTCAAAGTGCTTTTGTCGGGGATTGAATATATTAGCCATGTGGGCTATGACTTTTTGGCGATTTTGGATGCGGACCTGACACTGGGAACGACATATTATGAAAGCATCTTGCGAGAGTTCGAGCGTAATCCCAAGCTGGGGATTGCCAGTGGAACATACGTGAATAGCGTCGGTGGCCGTCTTCAAAAAGTGCTTCGGGATAGTGACAATATCAGCACTCCCGGCGGCCTTCAAGTATTCCGCCGGGAATGTTACGAACTCATTGGCGGATATGCGCCACTTGAATACGGGGGAAGTGACGCGTCAACGGGTATTTTGGCCCGGATGCGCGGTTGGCAGACCAGATCGTTTTCTGAATACGAGGCCATTCACTATCGGCCAGTTGGCGTTCGCAAAGGTTCGACTATTCTGCGGGCAAGGTTCAGGCAGGGGATGCAGGAGTATGATCTTGGCACACACCCTGTCTTTATGGTGGCGAAGTCGGTTCGTCGCGCTATCCTGGAAAGTCCGTACTTGTTGGGCAGCGCAGCACGTTTGCTGGGATACCTCAATTTGTGTTTTAGAAGGAGAGAAAGAGGGGTTGCGGATGATGCCGTCAGTTATGTCAGAAGAGAACAAGTCAGCAGGATTTTCTCCTCTCTCAAACGAATTAGTCATCCTATGCGTAGTCCCGAATCCGACATGCCCACACATGTCGTTGAGAGCATGCCCCTGGTCAAAAAAGACTTCATTCTTATAAGCCCGGTTTACAACGAAGAAGACTTTGTCGAGCAATTGATACAATCAGTGGTTGGTCAAACTGTGAGACCGGAAAAGTGGGTAATTGTCGATGATGGTTCAACAGACGGCACACGTGAAATAATAGAAGAATACGAAGGCCGATACGATTTTATTCTATACCTCCGGCGTGAAAGAGACAATGTCAAGAGTTATTATTACAGTAAGACTGAGGCCTTTTTGGTGGGTTACGAGATTGTGAAGCATGATGACCACGATTTTGTGGCGTGCTTAGATGCAGATATAGCGCTCTACCCGACATATTATGAAGACATTCTGCGAGAATTCGAACGCAATCCAAAGTTGGGTATTGCCAGCGGCATATATGTTAATTGTGTAAATGGTCGGTATGAAAGTATTGTTCGGGACGGCAACAGCACGCCGGGCGGGCTTCAGGTATTTCGCAGGGAGTGTTACGGGGCGATAGAGGGCTACAGGCCGCTTCTGCGCGGAGGCGAGGATACCCTGGCAGGTATTATGGCGCGAAGTCTTGGTTGGAGGACAAAGTCTTTCCCCAAATACGAGACAGTACACTACCGTTTGATAGGCGTTCGCGACGGGACAAGTGCCTTGAAGGGCAAGTTTACGCAGGGATTGGCCGAATACCGTCTTGGAACTCATCCGATATTCATGTTGGCCAAATCTTTACGGCGTTTGTTTATAGAAAAGCCCTACGTTTGTGCAAGTACCGTGCGTTTGTTGGGATTCTTGCAGGGATGTTTGAAAAGGGAAAGTAGAGATACCTCTGATGAAATTATGAAGTATCTCCGAAAGGAGCAACTCAGTAGATTATTTTGGTGGAGATACTCTAATAAGCGATAGAAATCATATAAAAATTTGCGTCGCCTGTTCGACGGGTGGACATATGGTGCTGGCAAAGCAGTTGGCCTCCGCGTATGAAAAACACGAACACTTCTACTTTACCTTCAAAGGCGGGGTGGCGGATGAAATGAAAAAGACCAGTCGTGTCCGTGCGATTCCCAATATTGTCAGGCGCAACCCCTTATCCTGGATAGTAGGCGCCGTGTTGTCTGCTCATGCAGTGTTTGTGGAAAGGCCGGATGTTGTGATTACCACGGGCGCTGGGATAGTAGTGTTCTTTTGCCTATTTGCAAAATTACGTGGCGCAAAGTTGATATTTATCGAGAGCATGGCCCGCGTCGAACGGCCTAGTTTGACGGCTCGATTTTTATATCCATTCTCAGATTTGTTCATGGTGCAGTGGCCTGATTTGCTGGAGTATTTCCCAAAAGCAAAATATATGGGAAGGTTGTTTTGATATTTCTGACTGTAGGTACGTGGCGGATTGGCTACAATCGCCTTGTCGAAGCGGTGGATGACTTGGTAGGCAGCGGTGTTATTACCGAAGAAGTAATTGCCCAAATCGGCTACAGCTCGTATAAGCCGAAGCGTATGACGGTTATCGAGTTTTGCTCGCCAACGGAGTTCAGGGACCTGATTGGCAAAGCCCGGTTAGTAATATCCCACGCCGGTATGGGAACGATAATAGAAACCGTACAACTACTCAAGCCTCTTATCGCGGTTCCCCGGCGCAGGTTGCTGGGAGAGGTTGACAATGACCATCAGTTTACCACTGCGAAACAGTTGGAAACCGAGGGCAAAATACTCGTAGCTTATGAAGTATCCGACTTAGCTGCAAAACTTGAGGAAGCATGGACTTTTGTTCCTGCCAAGAGCGAAAGCTGTGAAGAGATTCTTGATGCAGTTAAAGAGTTTATTGACAGCATAGCTGCGAAAAGACGTGCTTAGCCGAATAAGGATGGAGAGGTCTGGTTATGAAATTGTGGCCGTATAGAATTCTAAAGAGAGACGAGGACGATATCAAAGCCGACCTGAGCAAGATAATGGAGCACTTTGCGGAACACGACGAGACCTTCGACGCGGTTGTTTTTGTCCCCCACGCGGGCAGATACCTTAGTGAATTGTTCGCTCAGATTTATGATAGCTCTTGTGAAGTGAATTTTGTGACGGTCAGGCGTGCTTCAACGGTCTCACAAGACAATCTGCTCAAGAAGTTTATTTTCAAGAGAAAATGGCTCTCGGACATTATGAGACACGTTGATGTGCTATTAAGACTGATAAAATACAAGCTTGGTATAAACCAAAAAATGGTAGTAGAACCGACGGTTGACTTCGATGTTAGGGACAAAAAAGTGCTGATTATCGACGATGATGTCGCAACCGGCGCGACTCTGGCGCTGGTGAAGTCCGCCTTGCTTGAACGTGGCGCATCGTCCGTAACGACAGCAAGTATTTCGAATCACTTCCTGCCCGATAAGATTGACGTCGATTATTCAGTATACCGATACGCGTTGCTGCGAACAAAAAATTCAAGAGATTACTATGCAACCTGACAACCTGAATGTTTTTGACCTTGATGGAACTCTAATAAAGGTAAACAGTTTTAAAGAGGTCAGCAAGAAGCTTGTAACCACTTTGCTAAAAAAGTGGGAATTTATATCCCTGTTAAATTTAATCAGTTGGTATTTAATCAGAAAACTTAATTTTATCAAGCACCTGAAGTTCAAACAAAGAGTAGTAGATGTTTTTGAAAAAAAACTAACCGAAGAAGAAAAACGAAATATTGTTCAAGCGGTATTAAGCAACAATATTAACAAAGATGTTTTTGAATGTATGCTTAAGGCTGATAACTGCGTTATAAGTACCTCCGCCCCATTTTCCTTTGTATCCCGAATGCCATTTAAGAAAAACCTGGCGATTATAAGCTCGTTGGATTGCAACAATGGCTTTCCAGACCCCGCTAATTTTGGTCTAGGCAAAGTTGAGAATCTAAAGTTCTATTTCAAGGACAAAAATGTACGCGTGTCAAATTCTTATACCGATTCAGTTGACGACAAAGAGTTAAGAGACTTTTCCGTGAATGCTTTTATGGTTAAGAATGGTTGCTTGACAAAAGTGAAGTAAAAAACTGTTGCTATCAATTTCGTAGGTACTAACAGAGATTTTATGAAGAGCCAAAATGGGTAAGCACTGCGGAAGTAAACAAAATATAAAAGCTATTATACTCGCGGGAAGCCGTGACTTCGGGCGATGTCCGCTCGCATCGCGTTTACCTACAGCGTTATGGCCAATAGCGGGGAAACCCGCAATAGAACATTTGCTATTTTCTTTAGCTAAACAAGGAAGAGAGAGGGCTGTGATTTGTTCTAACGGTGATGGTTTGTTGCTGGCAGAGTCGATTCATGCTGATAAGCGTTTGGAATTGAAATTCTTAGACGAACAGTTACCATCAGGTACGGCCGGATGTATTCGCGATGCTGCCGGTAGCGAAATGGATGAATTACTCCTGGTATTGCCTGCCAGTATGATATGTCTTCCGAAAATCGATGTGCTGATAAAAGCTCACCGCGAAGGCCGGTCGGATTTGACTGTGATGTTTAATCCCGGCCACGGAAATGACAAGATGCTGGGGGAGGGTGCTGGTATCTATATTTGCGAAACAAGCATCTTGGAACACATCCCGAAAGAAGGCTACTTTGACATCAAGGAGGGCTTAATTCCTGAAATGCTCCGTGTGGGTAAAACTGTTCATACGGCGGTATTGCCAAATCACGCTGGAAATTTTCGGGATTGGCGAGGGTACTTATGTGCCATCGCCAATTACCTTGAGAATAGCCCAAAACTGAACGCGGATTTAAAACTCTGCAAGCGTAACAACTCGCAAGCCGTATGGATGGCAGCTAATTCAAGGGTGGACCCGGGTGCGCGAATTTTCGGGCCGACTGTTATTATGGATGGTGCTCACATTTCCGACGGTGCAGTAATTTTTGGGCCGTCTATACTCGGACGCGATGTTAGCATCGGCAAGGGTACTGTTGTCGTAAATAGCGTGCTTTGGGACGGTGCACAATTAGGCCCAAATTGTGAAATTCAGCGGTGCCTGATTGACTGCCACGTGACTGTGGAAGCTAATACCGTTGTGGAAGAAGAAGCCATAGCGCTCAGACCAGAGGGAATGTTGGAGAGTTTGGTCACCAGCGCATTAAAGGTTGCGAAAAATAACGCGACCAGATTCCAACAAGCATTGCAACTGCAGCTTGGTAGACTTAACAAAAAGTTGCCACACTGGGTGCAAGCACACAAGATAAAGGTTGTTCCCTGGCTCGCAGCCAGTCTTGTTTTAATCGCGTTTCTATGGTCTTACCGACCCGGTCTTGTAAACCTTTGGAATACATGGCAAAGAAGCGATGAATATTCCAGTGGTCTTTTAGTTCCTTTTCTGGCGGTCTATATCTTATGGTCGAGGCGCCATGATATTGCTCAGTGCCGAATCAGGCCTTCTATTTGGGGATTGGTTGCCTTCGTGGCAGCGCAGGGCATCAGACTGTTTGGGCTGTTCTTTTTGTATGGCTCGGCAGAAAACTTGTCCGTTGCCCTAAGTATTGCAGCATTGGTGCTGATGCTGTTTGGCTGGCAGCTTTTCCGAAAGGTATCTACGGTATTACTGTTTTTATGTTTAATGTTGCCCTGGCCCAACCGAGTCCAGGCCGCTTTGGCATTGCCTCTACAGCACTGGGCCACTTCATCGGCCGTATTTTGTCTGGAGGTAATGGGCTACGAGGTCATACAGGAAGGCAATGTTATACATATCGGTCAGGCAACCGTCGCAGTTGCTGAGGCTTGCAACGGCTTAAGAATGATCACCGCCTTTTTCGTGATTAGCGGTTTGGTTGTCCTGCTGGTCAGGCGAGAATGGTGGGAAAAGCTTATCATCCTGGCATCAAGCCTGCCTATTGCTCTGCTTTGCAACACAGTGCGATTAACAATCACAGCGATTGCTTTTACTGTGCTCAGTGGCGAGCATTGGGAGAAAATATTCCACGATTTTGGCGGCTATGCAATGATGCCATTGGCTCTTGCAGCGATAGTTACTGAGCTTTGGCTTTTAGCAAAGCTTACAACGCTTCCTTTGAAAGAAGAAGCAATAATAATCGCACGGCAAAAACTGTAAGGTACCCCAAATACAAAAAGTGCGTTTGGGAGGAGGCCCATTTTGTTAAAGATTGCAAAATGGCCCCCGAACCCTGATTAATATTACAAATCCCAACTGAAGGAGACCAGAAAATGAGTGATTTAGCGAAATATCATGACCAGGTGATTAAACAAAGGCCTGCTAATTTTGAAACGCTGCCTGAATCTGACAGCCATTCCACATCCAATCTGATTATGGGCGTACTTCGTCGCTGGTACATTGTGCTGCTGATATTCTTTGTAATGTGCGCAATTGGAATCCCTGCAATATGGCTTTCGATAGAGCCTTTATACAACGT
>JBARPZ010000525.1:0-1502 GCA_049643445.1 Sedimentisphaerales bacterium | reverse complement strand
TTGACAAAGTATTGATAGACCATGAACAGGGGGACAATGGAGGCAACGATGAGTATAAGTACCCATTTCATGGACATGTCTTTTTCCGTTCTTTCGATTTCACCCTGGCCCTGACCGATGGCGCGGTAGGCTTTCAGACCGCTCCTTATCCCGCTGAAGATGGACCTTCTCATTTTGAAGATTGTCCAGAGGCCCCCGATGAGCATGGCCCCGACACCGATGTATCGCGTCCGCTTCGACCAGATCCGCCACGAGTATTCTTTTGCGTCGACGGGTTTGCCCAGCTTGTCCTTCACGCCGGCATTGTATTTTTCCGCTTCCTCAATTTCTGTCGTCGGCGCGCTGCTATCGATGGCTTTATAATCCAGTGCAAATGCGTTCCATGCATCTGGATTGTCAATTTCACTCTTGAGTTGGTACACGGGCCATTCGTTTTGGCCGGCTATAGTGGGGATGGCGGCGTACCAGTTTGCGGCGCCACCGAGGAAAATCAGGACGGCTATATTAAGGCCGACGATGTATCCGACCGACAGAAGCGCGGGGCTGAGATTGGAGCCGCCATAAAGCAGTGTTCTTTTGATGCCCCTGGCGCCTTCGAGAACTTCAGGCCACAGGCCGATGCCTTTTGCTCCGACCTTGAACAGGGCGCCTGCCAGGGCCGCTTTCGCAATGATCCGAACGCCCTTGCCGCCTTCCTGTCCTGTCTCGAGCACTTCGGCCGTTGCGATACCTTCGGGGAACTGCAACTCGCCTTCGACGATGAGAGAGCGTCTCAGGGGAATTGTGAACAGGACGCCGAGCAGCCCGCCGAACGCGGCAATGATAGTGATCCACACGTAGTTCATACCACCGAAATCGTCCCAGTAGCCGAGGATAACAAGGGCCGGGAGTGTGAATATCACGCCTGCGGCCAGCGACTCTCCTGCCGAGGCGGCGGTTTGGACGATGTTATTTTCAAGGATATTGCTGCGTCGAAACCACCTCAATATCCCCATCGAGACCACCGCAGCCGGTATCGATGCCGAGACCGTCATACCTGCAAACAACCCAAGGTAGGCATTTGCCGCCGCGAGTATCATCGAGAGCAATACTCCCAAAACAACCGCTTTAATTGTGATTTCCGGTAATGAACGTCCTTGTAAACCCAGTAGTTACCTTTCCAAAATCTTTAGATAATTATAGCTGCTTATCCAATCGGTTATGGAATTTAGCTTATCATCTGACAAACTGGGTGACAAAGTATTTCGGTGTCAGTTTTTCACCTGTTGCTTGTTCGATCATCTTATTCCAATGATAGAGATTTCCTGCTTCGAAGACTTTCTCGGTCAGAAAATCACCGGCTTTGCTTTGACCAACATAGCTGACGTTCTCATCCGATTCAAGCTTTAGAATGTTCTGTACAATATGGTGATGCAGTTGAGACGCGAACAGTTCACCCAACATATAGTTGTGATAATAGCAGGGCGCAACAGCAAAATGAATTTTGGCGGCCCAATCCGGTT
>JBARPZ010000524.1:0-1721 GCA_049643445.1 Sedimentisphaerales bacterium | reverse complement strand
GGGAAATTGCTGATGATATTGAACATTTCGATCAATGTCCGCCCGGCGCCCGGTGGGGGAAACGTAAAAATTCTCATACCGTCAAAATGGCACGTAACGGGTCTTCGCTCGATTGGTAGAGGGATTTGAGCCAGATCATCATCACGTATCAGACCATCATTTTTTTTCATATCCAGATGAATTAGTTTGGCTATCCGCCCATTGTAGAAATCGTTAATACCGAATGTTGCCAGTCGCTCCAGAGTAGCAGCCAGTATCGGCTGATGAAAACGTTCGCCGACTCTGTATATTCTTTTTCCATTCTTGAGATAAATATTGGAAGTGCTGGTTCTCTTGATTTGGTTACGCACCCGTTTGAGCAGCCTGCATTGCAGCTCGCTTACAGGATAACCATTTTTCGCATACTCAACAGCAGGCTCAATGACCTGTTCAAGCTTCATTGTTCCATAGTGTTTAAGAACATAGTCCAAAACCGCCGGGGTACTTGGAACCGTAGTTGCTTTGTAGCCGCGAAGACGCACCTCTTTTGGCAAGGCCTTTAAAGAAGTCCGGTTGGGGGCACGGGAAGAGCCATCGAGTGCAAAGGTCCGCTGTTTACCGGCCAGATGAATGAGCATCATGGTTTGACCACCTAATCCGGAGGCGGCAGGTTCACACACACCGAGAGCAAAAGCAGCCGCTACGGCGGCATCAATGGCATTACCTCCATTCGCCAATATCCGTGATCCGGCCTCGGTAGCCAGATAGTGTTGCGTGGCGATCATTCCTTCTTTGGATATTGACAAACGTTGAGGAGGACTTTCAGGGTACGGCCAAAGGTCCTGGATTTCCTGCTCATACCATGAATGATTGTATTGGCTCATGTCAAAGACTTCCATGTCCCTCTTTTATCAGAAATTCTGCCAGTAATAATGCTCTCTGCAAAACACTAATACGTTGTACGGCTTCATGAGGAGTATACAAGTTCCTTGCAACCGGACCCAAACCACATACGGCTCCCGTGCCTTTTGGAACCAAACCACCAATTGTGGGCCATAGAGAGGACTCCCGGGCAATGGGAATATCCCATTGTTCTGCAATATTGATTAGTTTTTTTGCCAGATGCCGATTACAGTTTCGCAGTTTCATAGGGGGGCGATCGGAAGCCATTTCAAGACTGTATTTGACCGTTCCATGACCAAGTATTTCCCTTATTTGTCTTTCAGCGTTATCAGCCATCCTTTCATCGCCGTAACTGACCGAAATCGTCAGGGCTACGCGGTGCGGCAATAACATAGGGTAAGACATCGACTTAATATCTGAAACGGCAACAGCCAACCGGTCGTTACGCGAAGACAATTCTGTCATTTTGTCAATCTTTCCCGCCACCCATTGCAGAGCATCGGGATTCCTGGTCAGTTTTCCAAGCCGCTTTGGGCTTGTTTCCACACTGACAATATATTTGCGCTGTCCACGCCTCTGGATAACGATTTTGTTTTCGGGATTTCCAGGTCTCAGGACTAACACTTGTTTGGCTTTGTCGGCAGCTTTTTGAATTAGCTCTGCGCTATACTGGCAGTCTACACCTTCATCCGTATAATAAAGAATCCCCAGGGGCATTTTGCGTAAGCAACGAATGTTTCTTAATCCGCGAAGAACATATTCCAGCACAACCAAAGGCGCACGCGATAGTCCTATCCCCTCACCATACAACCACTCTGGATCTCTGCGAAAAGACTGAT
>JBARPZ010000523.1:0-7494 GCA_049643445.1 Sedimentisphaerales bacterium | reverse complement strand
AATTCATTGTCTCCCTTGATGTTAACGTCCTCTTGCTGAAACTCCCGATTTTCCTGGCACACAGTTTGTTACGGTGACTATTAGGTGTATTACTATGATGAGAATAGCAATACCAATACGGGATAGTCCGGCTCTACAAAGCCGATACACCGCGCATTGGCATCAATACACCAGTTAGCCGGGCCGTTTTCACCATTATTCCATCTGCGGGCAGGACAATCCGAAAACGTCAGCGGCCCCCTGCAGCCGAGGTTTTCAAGGCACTTGCCGTCCTGTCCGAACGTCGTGGCCAGCTCGTTCGGTGGACCCAAATTCACGTTACGCGGACAGTTCTCATGAACATTAAGGGTCACCTGATCCATGTCCTTGTTGCCATAAAGAGCTGTCGGCCGATTGTAGTTGTCTAATTCAATCGGATTGCCCAGAATCAGTTGAACAACCGCCCATGCTATCCAGTCCGGATGCGAAGGACACCCCGGTATGTTCACCAGCAGAGGCACGCCCACATCAGCTAATGCCAATGTTTCCTTGACGCTGAGGATACCAGTTGGACCGCTGGGCACATAGGTGGGCAGCGGGGGCGAAGGGTAGACGCTTCGTGGAATACCTCCGTAGGAAGCGCAGGTCCCAACGCAAAGGACCGCAGCAGCACTGGCCGCAAAGTCCAGTACGGTCTGCACGTATGTCTTCTCTTCTCCGTTGCTGGTGAGAATATTGCAAGCGCAGCTTCAAGTTGCCGCAAACCCGAAGCACTCAGACCAAGTGTAGCAGCCGAGGCTGCACAATACTTCAAAAAATCACGACGAGTAATCTTCATTTTGCTTTATTCCTTCCTATTACCTGTGGAAACCAGAAGAGTACGTTATGCTGAAGTCTGCGGCAATTACCGCGACTTGAATGCTGCCGCCCCTCTCAGTACAGAGCAATCCCTTCTTTCACGTCGGAAAAAAGAACTACAGGTGAAGAACCATTGATCGTCTTGGCGTCCTCGGCAGTACATTGCCGAAAATGCTGATACAAATCCGGTCCTTCGCAACGTCTCGTTGAAACAGCCAAAAACCCAACTCCTTTATATGGGGCATCACAACTTCAATTTTACCACACTCACATCCGTAAGCAGGTGAACACACTAACAAAGTAAGTAAGATTATATCCTGGCGGCAGTAAGATGTCAACACAATTTAGCAAAAAAGTGATTGAAACTGTAGTTTTTGGGCATTTAGCTCACAAAAATTTGGTAATCGGTTAAAAAAAACACTCTCTATATCTCCATTGACTCGCAGAATACACGACGTAATCTCAGGGTATGTGATAATAGCAACCTTGCTTTCGTTGCCGGTCACCTTAATCATGCTTTCGTCCGCCACGACCGGCTCGCGACCGTTTTCTCCTCGTTTTTGGTAAAGCCCGGCACAGAAAAGTCCTACCTGAAGATTGACTTCCTCCCACCATCTCCGCAAAATCTGCATCCGGTGATAGCAGCAGGAACAAAGTTGAATATTCGTTGCAAAACCGATAAAATTCCATCCGGGACATGTGGA
Source organism: Sedimentisphaerales bacterium (assembly GCA_049643445.1). Taxonomy (GTDB): domain Bacteria; phylum Planctomycetota; class Phycisphaerae; order Sedimentisphaerales; family Anaerobacaceae; genus CS2-K091. Next base: position 5,953 of record JBARPZ010000523.1, on the reverse strand, counting down.
TGAGTATGCAACTTTGCCCTATGTGGTCAGTATGAAAGTGCTAATGACGAAAATTCTCGACTTCAGTGCAGCCTTTGGACTTTATGACTGGTGGGCGAGCCGGAATCTAAGGGAAATACATAACACTCTGATCAGTTTAGCAGATCTCAGTGGGAACGAAGAAGTTCTGGATGTTGGTTGTGGAACGGGGATTTTAGCATCACTCTTGGCCGAAACGTCAAGGGAAATTGGTGTCTGTGGAATTGACACAGGCCCACAAATGATAAGAATCTCAAAGAAGAGAGCCCGAGAAAACGGGCACAACATAAGCTATACAGTCGGCAGTGCAATCAAGTTACCATACGCCACAAGCAATTTCGATGCGGTTTTCACATGCTTACTGTTTCATCTATTAGACTCTTCAGAGAAGGAACCGGCTTTGATGGAGATCTACAGGGTTCTTAAGCCAGGAGGGAAATATGTTTCCGCTGAATTTGAAATATATCCCACCGGTTTTCTACGACGAAGGATGTTGAGGTACCCAGTTAGCCTCATCGAAAAATGCGGCTTCCGTGTAGATTCGGAGGTTCGTGGCCCATCTGTTACAAAGCGTCATCATGCTACATATAGGGTTCTGGTAAAACCGTGAGTTTGTGGATAAAGATAGCAACAACCCAAGCTGATAGCCCTACGATATCACTTCGAGAAACGCATGGAATATTTCCCGAAATTAAGTCGACTCCAGAAATTTCTACTATGGGACTTTTGGAGGCTATCAAGACTGTTTGTGTTGCTGTGAGACACTACGAGAACAAATCGGTTTGTAACAACTCAAAGACGGCAGTTATCTTCATAAGGCATTTATAGCTAAGAAGTTACAGATAATCCAACGATTCTAACTTGCGGTGTAGCACCAAATCTGATCAACACCTCCGAAAATCTGAATTTCCTGGCAATTTTCTTTTTGACATGGTAGTACGAATTTGTTATTCTTATGCGCTGTATTACGATTTTGGTTTTTGTATGACTAAATTTGGTTAAGGATTATTTTGGAGGATTGGCTTATGAAAGGCTTGAATGTGTCAAGAGTGTTGTTTTGTCTGGTTGTATACTTGTTGACTTTAGGCAGTTTTGTATACGCAGATACACATCAGGAAGTACAGGCCATCGATATAGACGGCTACGGGACTCACCTCGATTTGTTCACTTCCAACAAGGTTGCAATTGAGGGCATAATCCTTAATCGTCCGGACTTTATGTTAGATGCGACTCCCAACGAAGATGCCCCCTTCGGCCCGGGTGCAAGCTGGCAAATCTATATCCAGGGCGAAGGCAACGACCATGCCGGCACCGCTGTCTGGATGGGCCAGTGCTACGACAATATCCCCGGCGGCGACGGCATATATACCAACCAGGAATGGCTCGATGAGATTTACCGCTTAAGCCACGATCCTTTTTGCGGCTATGAGTTTGCACCTGGTGACCGTGTTAGGGTCGGGGGGCTGCTGAAGTTTTACACGGGAAAAACAAATATCAACGAGCGCCATAGTTCTGACCCGAGTAATGACCTAACTATCGAGCTGGTGGAACCGGCAGTTGGCCTGCCACAGCCGGAAGTTATCACGCTCGATGATGTAAAAGATGGCAACGACAATTTCATTTTTGACCCCAATCGGCTTACCGGTTGTGAGTATTACCAGGGGCGGCTGGTCAAAATCAACAATGTCCGTTTTGTGGACGCAAATTCCTGGGGCCCCGATGCGGAAATGCAAATAACCGATGGGCAAAAGACATTTCCTGTGAAGTTGGGCATCGGCTGGGGGATTCGACCGGGTTCGAATAATTTAACGGAACCTTTTGATGTTATCGGTATCTTCGACCAGGAAAGCTCCGCTTATATGGTTTGCAATGACGGATATAGAATTTGGGTGACTAATTATGACGGCAATGGCCGGGTACTCACCGACCGAGCGTATGGCAGGTACAATCTGCCTGGAGAGATCAATAAAGATGGTAAGGTCGATATGTTCGACTTTGCATGGCTTGTGGACAACTGGCTCGAGTGTGTTCCCGGTTCTGGTGCCTGCGGTGGAGGTGGGAGCTAAAAGTGTCGTACTAAGCTGATAGCAGGCTGAGACGCTGTTTTACATATAGGCTTTCTCTTATGAAACGTGGTTTTACACTAATCGAATTGCTCGTAGTGATCGCTATTATTTCGTTGTTGATGGCGATATCGATGCCTGCATTATATCAGGCCCGCGAACAGGCAAAGATGGTGGTTGTCAATGGTGAGCTCTATGGCATCGGCTTAGCTCTTGAAGCTTACGCAATGGAAAATGAGGACCGGTATCCACCTACTCGCGCAGATTGTAATCCATGGGCGCGCGCGCATACTTATGCACTGCCCCAGGAGCTGGTTGATTCGGGATACCTTCCTAAAGGTGAAATCGGCAAGGTCCGTTTTGCCAAAATCGAAGACAAATACAATGAAAGCTGTGCTTACAAATACATCGCCGTGGGTCCGAAGTATGATTATCTGGGTGCGCCGTTCGGTAATCAACACTTATATATACCTGAAGGCTTTCCGGCCTATGAAGGGGAAAATTTAATCAAGTATAACGATTTTGAGATATCCCCGGTGACATGGGTGCTTTTTAGTTTAGGGCCAAGGTATAATATGCAAAGTCTCGAGGAAAAAGATTTTCCTCTTAAGGATGGTTTCCCTGCTTCAAGGCGATTTTGGTATTCGCCTGAAACCGGCGAAGGTATCCTTACACGGATGAGGTTGATAAAAGGTCGACAGATTGGTTCGTTTGAAGGTAAATGATAACGTTATGTTATGAATACCTACTGAAGTCTACTTAAGGAATAGAATTATGAAAAGAGTCTACTTGCGTATCATTGTCCTGGGCGTTTTTAGCCTGGGTATCGTAGCTGTTTTGGCTGATCAGGATCACCATGTCTCCATCGAACATAAATCAGAAGGGCATGTCCGCTCTACTCCCGGGGAGAATCCTTGGAACGAAGGACATGCACCCGATGATTGGTGGGGTGCAATCAAAAGTATGCACGGCCATGTTGGGCCTTGGAACGTATTGGGGTGGCGGATTGGCCAGACAGCCTTGCGTGAATTCGATACCAAGTGGGGCAGGCACGATCTCGATATTATTTGCTATATTCCCATGGAGACTCCATATTCGTGCATGGCAGATGGTCTGGTCCTCGGCACAGGTAACAGTCTTGGCCGGCTCGATATTCGCTTGGCTGAGGTGATGTCGATTGACCTTATTCACGTCGCTATCCGCCTCAAGGACGGCACAGGTCCTGTCTTGATCTTAAAACCGAAGCCCGATTACCTTAAGCGCATAGAGAAACGTACAGTGCACGAGTTGGAAGAACTCTCAAGGGAGTGCAGCACCATGAAAGAGAGTGACCTGTTCCGAATCGAGCGGTTTAGGTCTTCCAGGAAGAAAGGATAGGATCTACAGAATTTCCCGCCAATTGTTGTATATCCTTTCAGAAGTCCGGACACAGTAAATATTGGATGTTTAAAAGGCCAAAATCGAAGGTCCTGCTGTTATTCTAAAGGTCTGTATCAAAGGTAATTAATCAGAATGGCCGTATTTGAGCTAAAAAAATGTTGACAACATAAACCAAGCGTAGATAGAATCAATCTGTAAGAGAATTCGGACATAATCTGGAAACGAGCAGTGCTAATCAAAAAATATGTCCGATTTTTGGAGAAAACAGGTGAAGAGCAAACAGTCGACATCGATTGTGGTTTTAGTCTTTTGTTTGATTGTATCTTCTGCAATTGGTCTATTTCACAGTGACGACTGTCTTTTTGGCGCATTAAATGAAGGCACAACAAATGTTCGATCCTCAGGCGAACATTGTCTGGCTTGTATATTCTCGGCTGATTTCAACTCGACTGAAGCAAATCATGGATTGCCACAGCTTACTACTGAGGCCCCGGTTATTTGTCAACCTACACAGTATTTTACCATTCCGGATCATCATGAATGGTCTTATTCAATCCTCTTACGCGCCCCCCCGTTGACCTCCACTTCCTAATGTGGACACAGAGTATCAACATTCATTTTTAACTCTTGGAAAACAAGACCTGGCATAGCCGGCGAATAACAAAACGGCCTCTCAAAACGAAGGGACCGTTTGATACTCTGGCTAATATGTCAGTTCTCAAAAAGAGGATTTCAATATGCGAGTTAAAAAAATAGTTTGCATAATCTTCTTCTTCGCTTTGGTAGGTTTTCCCAGTTTGGGTTTTACCCAGGATAAGGGAAGCGAAAATATCGAGCTTGCAGAACTCAAGCAGCAGATTCTCGAATTGCAGCGTCAGATGGATGAAATGAAAAGCAAGCACGAGAACGAAATCAAGGCATTGAAAGAAAAAGTCGAAAAGCTCAGCCCGGCTGAACCCGTTACGGATGAGGTTAAAGCTGAGGAAGAAGCTGATTATCTGCGCAAGCTGGCCGAGAGCATGGCTGGCGAAAAGGAAGAAGAGAAAACACCCGAGGAAACTGTTTTTAAGTTCGGGGGACTTAGTTTGCAGAAGCTTAATCCGGAAATCAGCGTCTCAGGGGATTTCGTTGGTCACTACAGGAACCAATCCGGAACGAGAGAACGTTCAGATGCCGAAATCCGGGGCCTCGAACTGAACTTCCAGTCCTATCTTGATCCCTTTTCGAGGTTGAAAGCCACTACACATATAAGCGATGACGGTGTCGACTTGGAAGAAGTTTATTTAACGCGTTTCTCGATGTTCAAGAACACCAATTTGGACCTGGGTAGATTCCGTCAGCAGTTTGGCATAGTCAACCGCTGGCACGAAGATGCACTTGACCAGGTCAAATATCCTTTAGCCCTGCGTAATATCTTCGGCGATGGAGGCTTACATCAAACAGGCGCATCAGTGGAGTGGATACTGCCGAAGTGGGGCAAGGCTCACCAGGGATTGACCTTTCAGGTTACCAACACCGAAAATGAACGCTTGTTCGGTGGGGACACAATGGGCAATCCCTCCTTGCTTTTCCACTACAAGAATTACCGGGACCTTTCCAGAGATACATATCTGGAGTTTGGCTTAAGCGGGCTGTTTGGCTGGAGCGACGAGTGGGAGGTCGACAGAGGAGGACCCGCGCTTGAAAGCGAATACGATTCTTTAGGGACTCAAGTATACGGGGCCGACCTTTCTGTTCTCTGGGAACCTGCAGATAAAGCGCTGTACCGCAATGTGGAATGGCGCAGCGAAGTATATTTTCTCAATCGGGACATCCTGGCCCCGGACGATTCCGGAAGGGACAATTTGCAGGCCTGGGGCGCTTATAGTTACCTGCAGACCAAAATAGCCAGAAACCTGGACATAGGGGTCAGATGTGATTATTTTCAGCCGGATACCAAAGGCTACGCTAATGTAACAGGAGCTTCCATGAGACCATTAGCCTATACTGCCGATGACGCCTATCGGTGGCAAATATGTCCGTATATTACATGGTGGCAGAGCGAGTTTGTAAAATTCCGCGCCGAGTATGACTACGCGGACGGACGGGGTATGGAAAATCCGGAGCACATACTCTGGTTCCAGGCAATTTTTGCCGCTGGGCCGCATAAACACGAACGTTACTAAGCTAAAGGAGGCTGTTATTATGGAAAGAAGAACCTTTTTGATTTCTCTCATGTTAGTTATTTTGACGTTTTGTCCCTTTGAAAAAGCCACCGCAGAGAAGAGTACACGTCTACGCGTTATAACAACCTTGTCGGATTACGCTGCGCTAACCAAGACTATCGGTGGCAATAGAGTCAGCGTTGATTCTATAGTCCATAGCGTTCAGGACCCCCATCACATCAGACCCAAACCATCCTTCGTACAAATGGTAAAAGAAGCTGACGTGCTAATTTCCACGGGCCTCGACCTGGAAATGTGGCTGCCAACTGTAATCAACAAATCCGGCAA
>JBARPZ010000522.1:0-3126 GCA_049643445.1 Sedimentisphaerales bacterium | reverse complement strand
TTGCATAAAGCAAGCCGTATTAACGCAAAAGTCAACTAATTACGTTATTTATTTCGGAAAACGCTTTATCCACGGGCAGGATGCCCGTGCCACAGGATGCCCGTGCCACAAGATTAAACCTAATATCACCCTTACATCGTCATAGCTAAAGCCTAACACTGCAGCTACACAATTTGGATTCCCGTCCCCCCAATCAGGTAGGGGCAAGCCATATAAATGATTCCGCCATAGGCGGATCTTCGATAATGATTATTGAAGAATGATAATTGTTGGAGATTGCTTCGGCCTAAAAGGCAGGCTTCGCAATGACATTTTTTTTGTTAGACGCTCTTAATCAATTTTATGAGCATCCCATCGAGTTTCCTATGCAGGGTCTATTTTAACAGGCGGGACACCGAGGTCCTTACAAATCTTCTTTGCCAAAAGATCCACAATTTCGTTGTGCCTGGGAACGGCCGATCTCTTGTTTAAGGATGGATTATACCACCATGAATGTTTTGCCCCTTCTCTGACAAATTCACAGCCTTGAGAGCGAAGATGCCGGAGTAGCTGCCTCCTTTTCATATCGCTATTTGCTCTTCATGAAAATCGGCCCCCACAGAGGATATAGCATCCCGCCGATTAAACTCCAGGGCCTCTTTCAGTGTCGCCTTAAGAGTTTCGAGTAACTGCTCATGTGTCCGTTCCTGGCAGTTTACTCCGGGTACTTCTTCAATCCATCCAATCCACCAGCCGTCATCCTGCTTGGTCACAGCCGTATATACTCTGTTCATAACAGCACCATCGACTTCAATCTATTTCCCAAATACACCCCACCTATCTGCCATACATTTTACAACAACAAACCGCATAAGTCAAGAAACTACTGTTATATTCATAATTGGTGCGATTTATTGTGCCCTATTCTTTATTAGAAATAACGCTTTTCTCTCGGCCTCATAACGAACCAGTTATTCGGATAAGCCCTTAGTCATGCCAAAATATGGTTTTCTGTCTTGTAAATGTGGCTGTGGCTCTATAAAATAACGACCATTTGGTAAGGAGTTTTGACAAATGGCGGAAGAATTAATTGGTATCATAGGGGGCACGGGACTGGGTGATGCGCTGACCGAGCATTTGGAAGATGGGGAATTTCGCGATATTGAAACGCCGTTCGGCAAGCCGAGCATGGACGTTTTTGTCGGCAAGTTAGGCAAAAGGCAAATAGCGTTCCTGAACCGCCACGGCGAAGGGCATAAACTATCTCCAAGCGAGGTCCCATACGCAGCTAATATTTTTGCCTTGAAAAAACTCGGGGTCCATGCGGTGATAGGCAGCGGGGCGGTGGGTTCGCTTCGCGAGGAAATCGCGCCCGGTAATCTGGTCATCGTGGACCAGTTTATCGACAAAACATTCAAACGATCGAACAGCTTTTTTACAGGTTTCGGGGCGGTGCACTGCGAAGGGGCCGAGCCGGTTTGCGGGAGACTTCGAGAGATACTTATCGATACAGCTAAAGACGTCGAGGCAAAGACACATCCTGAGGGTACATACGTATGTATGGAAGGGCCGCAATTTTCCACGCGGGCCGAGTCGCTTATGCACCGGGCCTGGGGCGGCGATTTGATTGGTATGACCGCTATGCCGGAGGCGAAATTAGCCAGAGAGGCACAAATCTGCTACGCCCTGATTGCATTAGCCAGTGATTATGACTGCTGGCGTCCACACAAAGCGGGCGGAGATAAACAAACGCTTCTGAAAGAAATTCTCGCAAATCTGCAAACAGCAACAGAAAATTGTCTGGAACTAATAAAGGCTGTTTTAGGCAGTGACCTTGACCTTGTTTGTGAGGATTGTGAGTGTAGAAAAAGTCTGGATTTAGCCGTGTGGACGGACCATGCCCAAATCGATGCGGCGGACAAGGAAAAATTGAAAGTGCTCTTTGAATAGCCCAGGGCCTTGACAGGTGGCAGGCCGGGGATATAGTAGAGGTCAAATCTTGTTGAGTTTAAGGAAAGAAAAAATTGAAAGGATAGAAAATGGCAAGATCGGTCCCAAAAACGCTTGTTTTAGCAGTTAGTATCGTCGTTGGTCTTATGTTGATTGCAGGCTGTGAGGAAGAGCAAAAAATATCGGATGCAAAACTGGATACACAACCGGATGCAAAACTGGATACACAACCGGATGCAAAACTGGATACACCTCCGAATGCCAAACGGAGTAGACTTATAGCCATTGAGAACGCGCAGCTTAAGGCACAAATTGAAAAGTTAAAAGACTCGCATACCGGGGAAATGGAAAAGCAAAAAAACCTGCATACCAGGGAACAGAACAGACAACAAAAACTGCTTGATAACTGTCTGCGAGAAAAAGGGCCCCTGCAAGAGATGTCGACAAAAGGCGTTGACAACTATATGCTGAAGGTCTTAGGGCCTATTGTTGACGAAAACACAAAACTGCATGAGGAAATTAAAACTCTCAAGGAGCAGATAGAGAAACTTAAAACAGAACTCGAAGAAGCTAAGAAATAGGCAGGTACTGTACTTTTATAACCAGCCGTTAATCATAGCGATTGCAAACTTCGCGGGCGGCCTTTATACAATCGGGCAATTTTTCCTGTGGGTAATGCCTTTGTGTTGCTGCTGCAACAAGACCTGTGAACATAGGTTGAGGTTTCAAAGGACGGGAAGTGAGGCAGGGATGTGCCTGGGTGCCCATGAAAAATGGATGGGATGGAATCTCCAGGATTTGCATAATAGGCTGATTGGGGGCTTTTCCGGAAAATACCATGCCGGCCTTTTCCAGCACTTTAATATAGCGAGGATCAACCTCGTAACGATGTCTAAATCGCATTCTAACCGAATCCGCCTTGCCAAAAAGCTCCCACGCCAGCGTCTGTGACTTTAGTTCTATCTCCCTTCCGCCGAGGCGCATATTTCCGCCCAGTCCTTCTATTTTCTTCTGCTCAGGCAATATATCGATGACCGGTTCGGAACAGTCCGGCGAAATCTCGGTGCTGTTGGCTTTTGGCAGGCTGCAAACATTGCGGGCAAATTCTATAACGGCCATTTGAAAACCAAAGCACAGTCCCAGATAAGGCAAATTTTTCTCTCGGGCATATTTTATGCAGGCTATTTTTCCTTCTGC
>JBARPZ010000521.1:0-1873 GCA_049643445.1 Sedimentisphaerales bacterium | reverse complement strand
TAATACGCTGGGACTTGCTTTGTTGACAGAACAGAAAACAGCTTAACCAGCCGAACCGCCGTGGTACGGACCCGTATGCCCGGTGGTGTGACAGGGAAAGCCCGCGAGGGCCTACCTATGTCGATTTCACGCCGAATTTCGTATCAAAAGTGTCCATTCGGGCAATTATAGAGGGCCGCCTTTTTTTGTTCGGCGGCCACGGAAAGGGAACCCCTGATAACAGCTATGGGGCAAGCAGCGTAGAAACGCACGAATCAGGGCAAGATAGCCCAAGTTTTCGTATCAGCAGATACACACCAAAAGAAGTTCAAAGTTAAAAAGTAAAAAGGCAAAATTGCGCAGACATTGAGAGCGAATATCCAATGTCGAACAAGGAATGTCCAATATCGAAGTGAGATTCTTCACTACGCTGCGCTGCGTTCAGAATGACAAATAAATGGATTCCGCATCAAGTGCGGAATGACAAAGCTTTTACTTCGAATGTGCTAAGAAGAGATTTTTTGCTGCGCTCAGAATGACGAATAAATAGATACCCGCGGTTTTGATTCGCGGTTTTGGTGGGGTTTTGCGAGCGGTTCAGGTCAAGATATATCTGCCGGAGTTTATCTTCCGGCTGCGAGTATGGATAGTGCTTCGGTGCCGGAAAAGACGCTACGGCTACGCGTTCAGGAGGATACCGCTTACGCAGGGCAAATTTGCGATAGTGGACCCTGAGGATTACGAAAGACTGGCCGGGTATAACTGGTTTGCGGCACGGTATGAAAGGGGATTCTACGCCCTGCGGACGGCTAAGGACAGCAAAGGAAGACAAAAAAACGTGAGGATGCATCGAGAAATACTGGGTGAGCCGAAAGGAAAAATTATTGACCATGTAAATCATAACGGCCTGGATAATCGAAGGGCAAATATTCGAGTTGCTACGAGGCAGCAGAACACCTGGAACAAGCGCAAACAGAGGGGCAATTGCAGCTCGCAATATAAAGGGGCGACGTTGTTCAAGAGGGCGGGAAAGTGGCAGGCGAGAATAACATGTAACGGCAAGTCGATTTTTATTGGTTATTTTGACGACGAGATATCGGCAGCGAGGGCTTATGATTCCAAGGCAGCCGAGTTGTACGGAGATTATGCTACGCTGAATTTTGGGCCAAATACAGGTTGAATCCATTCGTGTGGCCAGATCCCTCGCGGCCTTACAGGCAGGTAAATATTCGCTCAAAATGACAGGAGCGGGTATTGACAAATCAACGGTGGTTTGTTATACAGGCAGGGAAATCGGCGTGTGCAACTGCTTTAGGCAGATAAGTTTTTTGCACACGCTACAAGACTGTATAATCATTGTTGAATGAATGGAGAATTTGATATGGGCGATAAGGGAAAAAGAGATAAAGGCAAAAGAGAAGAACAGAAAAAGGCCCAGCTTAGTCCAAAGGAAAAACGAAAATTAAAACAAGACAAGAAGGATAAATAATTGCCAGGTGGTGTTCGCAGGCCGGTCGATAGGGCTTGGCCGGAGTATATGCAGATTCCGCGTGTGCAAACAAGTACCTGAGGCACAAGCAAGCTTGCTGCACAGACTACCAGTCTAGCGTGACCAAAGTGATGGCTGGTAAGGTTAATAACGCATCTAATCCAGATGTCTCGATTGCGTTCGACATGACTACAGGGGAGTTGAGAAGGTAGAAGGGGGAAGGTGTGGCGGTGGGGCGTTTTCGGGGCCTGGCGGATACAGGGGGCGAAGGTGGAAATAGTCGTTGACGTTGAGCAGATTCTTTTGTAGATATATCAATAAGTGGTGAAAGTAGCTCAGTTGGTTAGAGCACTGGATTGTGGATCCAGGGGTCGCGGGTTCAACTCCCGTCTTTCACCCTTTTCG
>JBARPZ010000520.1:0-20102 GCA_049643445.1 Sedimentisphaerales bacterium | reverse complement strand
AGGATGGGGAGTCCGGGCAATTGCGCCCCGTTACGGCCGGGCCGAAGTTCCCAAGCATGAAGATATATCTTTTGTTCCATTACCACCAAGATCGATTGCCAGTTTCACATTATTGCAAATCCTTACTGTACTTTGCCTGCCATATTGGCTTTTAAAACACCAGCCAGAAGTGGTTTATGTCAGAACATGTTTTCTGGCTTTCCTGGCATATCCGGTTTGCCGACTGACAGGTGTGCTGTTAATCACAGAAGTTGATGCAATTGTAGAGGAAGAAATAAGAATGCGTGGCCAACGACGAATTTTGGCCCGTACATTAAAAGTTCTCAACAAACTAAACTACCGCTGGATCGATGGTCTGGTATGTGTAACGTCAGGTATTCAAGAGGAGGTAATACGTAGAGGAGCAGAGCCCGATACCACCGTTGTTATTCAGAATGCGGCTCAAACAGATATCATGCGCCCGATGGGTCAGAACCAGACCCGGCGACAGTTAGGCCTGGCCAAGGAAGACTGCATTGTCGGATTTGCGGGGTCGTTGGCTCCCTGGCAAGGGCTGGACTTGCTTGTTCGAGCTGCCAAACAAGTGATTGATAATTCGGCGAGGACTGTTCGATTCATTTTGGTTGGCGATGGACAGTGTCGTCAGGAATTGCAGGAAATGGTTGATGAGTTAAAACTCAGCAGATTTGTTTCATTTCTTGCTCCTCTGCCATTTGAGCAGGTTGCTGTTTTCAATAATGCCTGTGACGTCATAGTCATCCCAATTCATGACCGGCGTAAACTTCGATATGGAATAAGTCCGTTGAAATTCTGGGATGCAGTATCTGTTGGTGTTCCGGTACTTGTACCCGAGGGCAGCCAGTTGGAAGACGTATTAGAACATCTGAGACTGCCGGGCACTTTTCGTGCCGGTGACACAGAAGACCTTGCCGAAAAAATACTACAGGTTCTGTCAAATACAGAACATCATCAGGCCAGACGAAAAGATGTTCACCGAATCGTGTCTGAACAATACAGTTGGAGGCATGTTGCAGAAAAATTAGCAGAACACTGCCGACGGGTCGGCGTGAAAACAAAATAACAATGAACAAATCTCTACGCGTATTACAGATTGCAAATCAAGCAGGTCCCTTATATCTTTTTATGCCTCCGTTATGCAATGCCCTGAGGGAGCTGGGGGCCGAGATAGAGTTTGCATGCATGCCGATAGGAGCACTATGGGAGCCTTTGAAGCAGTCGGAATCTGAAGTGCATGCATTACCGGCCGGCAGCTGGAGCAACCCACTTACGTGGTGGAAGCTTTATTGGAAACTAAGGGGATTATTTAGAGCAAGACGTTTTGACTTAATGATTGTTCATACACCGGTGATGAGCTGGATAGCCCGAACGGCGGCAAGGGGCTTAGTTCCGGCAAGTATTTATTTTGCCCACGGCTTGCCATTTGCGGCGCCTAAACAATCAAAGCTTGCCCATGTGGTTTTCAGAACCATCGAGAGATTTGTGGGCCGGTATACTGATGCGGTGTTTCTTGTGAACAGCGATGATGCAGCCGTTTGCCAAAAGACTAAACTGACACACGGTGACGGGCATAGCTACCACGTGCCCGGTCCCGGGGTTGATGTAGAATCATTTTCCAGGCAACCTGCCGAGGACCAGATAAGAAAGCTGGAGCAGGAACTGGGGCTAAGAGCCGACAAAAAGATGGTTCTTTTTTTAGGTCGATTTATCCGGCCCAAAAGACCGGGTGACGTTTTGGAATTAGCCCGGAGGACAGGTGAAGAAGTAGATTTTGTCATGGCTGGCGAAGGACCATTGTGGGATAAAGTCAAGACCGAAGCCTCTACAATAGGCCCGCATATTAAAGTGATTGAATTTACGGACCAGGTTCCGTTGCTTCTTGCCCGGTGCAGTTTGCTGGTATTGCCAAGCGTTTTTATGGAGGGTCTGCCTCAGATTCTTCTTGAAGCTCACGCAGCCGGTAAGCCTGCGGTTGCTTATGATATTCGCGGTGTTCGTGATATCATTGAGCACGGCACGACAGGGTACCTGGTCCGGCCTTGTGATGTGGACGCTTTATATGAATCAGTAAGGAAGATTCTTGAGAACGAAGACCTCAGGAGCGGGATGGGTCAGGCAGGGCAAAAACGTATGCGTGAGAAGTTTTCAAAAGAGGTGGCATTATCAGTTATCCTGCCTGCTGTTCGTGAAGTGCTTTTGAAGAAAAACATTTGTGAACTGCCAAAATTCCGGAATGAGAAGTGATTCCGATGAAAGTGATATAACAGAGGGTTGTCATAAGCCAACACCAGAAGTCTGAGTTGAAGTTAGATTGCACGGTTTATGTTACATGCACTTACAATTGATCTTGAAGATTATTGGGATGTTTATTCGCGTGACTGGCTGGGCATAGAGATAGAGCCGACGGAAGCAGTGCTTCAAAACACTCAGTGGTATCTGGAAACACTTAAGAGTTTTGATGTCAAGGCCACTTTTTTCGTTCTTGGCGGCGTCGCAAAGGTTTTTCCCAATCTGATCAAACAGATTGCAGAGGACGGTCATGAAATAGCCAGCCATGGTATGGGGCATACACAGATTTTCAAAATGGATAAAGAGGAATTTCGTTGTGATATTATTTCCAGCAAGAAACTCCTGGAAGATATTGTTTCGTGTCCGGTGATTGGATATCGGGCCCCCGCTTTTTCAATCATGCCGGAGACAAGGTGGGCCCTGGAGGTTCTGTCAGAAGTGGGTTTTCAGTACGATTCGAGTGTTTTCCCGATTTCCGGGAGGCGTTATGGCTGGCCCGGTTTTCATAAAGGAATACGTAAAGTCGAACTGACTTCGGGAAAGAATATTATTGAGGTTCCGATGTCTACGATAAGCGTTCTGGGAAGAAGCGTTCCGGTCGGGGGAGGGGGTTATGTAAGGAATTTTCCGTATTGGTTCACCAGATGGGCGCTGCGCTGTATCCAGAGACAGAGGCCGGGGATAGTTTATCTGCACCCATATGAAATTGATACTCGGTCAAAGCAGATTGATATCAAACACCTTTCTCTTGAAGGTCAAAGAAAAGCTATCAGGCACCATAAGATGCAATTGAGGAACAGGAAGACAATGGGGGAAAAAATAATTAAGCTTTTGTCTGAATTTGAATTTGCACCGATAAGGCAGGTGATAGCGAGATGTGGCAATTTGAGGTCTTGTGCGATTATGGGCACAGGCTGATTGATTTTTCTTCTTTGAAGAGGTTTGAAAGGACGAGAACTGTGGACAGAGGTGTGCAGAAATATTTTGACCGCGTACCCAAACAATGGGACGCTTTTTACTCTCACGAGAACCGTTTTAAGTATCTGGTGAACAATCTGCTGCGGAAGGGACTTTACGAGCGTTATCGGCTTACCTTCGAGCATTGCGGAGATCTTTCCGGGGCAAGGGTGCTGGATATGGGATGTGGCACAGGCCGATACAGTATTGAATGTGCCAAGAGAGGTGCAGCCCATGTGGTTGGCATTGATTTTGCGCCATCGATGGTTGAGTTCTCGCAGAGAATAGCCCAAGAAATGGGTGTTGCTGATAAGTTTACATTCATTTGTGATGATTTTTTGGCACATCAGTTTGAAGAGCGTTTTGATATCGTTTTGGCTTTGGGGTTTTTCGATTACATAGAAGATCCGGTGCCGGTATTTAAGAAGATTGCCCAATTTTGTCCTCGGAAATTTGTTGCTTCTTTTCCCAAGTTTACGCCCATCTGGGGCATACAGCGAATAATTCGGTATAAGTGGATCAAGAGGTGCCCCATCTACAACTACACTTCAGAACGGTTGGAACATTTGTACAGTCAAGCCGAATTTAAGCGACATCAAGTTATTCCGTGTCACAAGGGTTTCTTTGGTGTTGCAGGAACCGAATAGTGGACGTGTATTATTGGGGGATGCCTTTGGCCAAGAAGACTGTTTTTTCGGCGATGCAAAGGACTACAGAAAACTATTTTGAATACAGGAGAAAGGCAGATTATGGAACTAAGTAACTCAAAAATTTTAGTAACGGGCAGCTCCGGAACAATAGGTAATTGTTTGTGTGAGACCTTATTAGAGAGAGGCGCCGATGTTGTTGGTGTTGACATCAAACAAAATCGATGGAATGGAGAGGTCCATCGCCGGACTATTTACATAGACCTAAGAAAACCGGAGAATCTTGAAAAGTTACCCAAAGGCTTTGATATAGTTGTCCACTTTGCCGCTAACGCGAGAGTTTACAAGCTGGTCAAGGAGCCGGACCTGGCAAGAGACAACTTTTTAATCCTATATAATGTTGCGGAATTTGTCAGGAAGAACGATATTAAAAGAATTCTCTTTGCCAGTTCCAGGGAAGTATACGGCAACTCAGGTTATATCATTCATTCTGAAGAAGAGGCTTTCGTTAAAAATTGTGAAAGCAGCTACACTGCTACAAAGATTGCCGGAGAAGCCTTGATACATGCATACGAGCAATGCTATGGCATTGAGTATATAATTGTAAGGTTTTCAAATGTATATGGAAGATATGATTATTCCGATAGAGTTGTTCCTTTATTTATATCAAAAGCTTTAAGAAACGAAGATATTTACATATACGGAAGAGACAAAATTCTTGACTTTACTCATATAGAGGATTGTACAGATGGCGTGGTTAAATCTTTAGAACTTTTCGAAACATCGAAAAATGAAGTCTATAATATCGCAACCCAGAAGGGGTATTCAATTGAGAAAGTTGCCCAGCTGATTATTGAATTAACCGGCTCCAAAAGCAAAATAATTTACGAAACAAACCGTACGGGTGAAGTATGCAGGTTTATTGCGGATATATCGAAAGCAAATGCAGTTCTGAATTATAATCCGAAAACCGATTTACGAAACGGAATAAATAAAACAATAGAATGGTATTCACCAAGAATAAGGGAATACGAAAAAGAATTAAGTAAAGCTGGCATCATCAATCCACAGTAGTGAAAGTGAGATTTTAGCTGTTATTGAGGCGGGTAAATGATGTTGCAATTAAGTGCTTTAGCAAAATAAGATTTGGGATTTGCAAAATGCCGAAGTAAAATTAAGAGGGAATTCATGAGCAGCTCATTAGATAAAGATCAATTTAAGATTTGTATTCTCACTTCTGTCCATCCACCTTTTGATCATCGGATTTTTTATAAGGAGGCAAAAACTCTGATAAAAGCAGGTTACAATGTGGTTCTTATTGCTCAACACAGTCAAGAAGAAACTGTGGATGGAGTAAGAATTGTTCCTCTGCCCACGCCAAAGAACAGATTCGAGAGAATGACCAAAGTAGTATGGAAATTGTTTAAACTCGCACTGAAAGAGAAAGCTGATGTTTATCATTTTCATGACCTGGAACTCATCCCGTCGGGTCTCTTTCTAAAAATCTTAGGCAAGCAAGTCATATACGATATTCATGAGGATTTTCCAGAGGTAACGTCAACTAGAGAATGGTTGCCGAAATTCCTAAGAAAACCTCTCAAGATAATAATTCGGTATGTAGAAAAGTTTGCTTTTATTTTTTTTGACGGATTAGTGTTTACGACTGAAGGACATGTAAAGAAAAGTGGAAATACCGATAGGAAGCAAGTTGTCCTATACAATTATCCATCGATAAATGTGATCTCGAGCATACCTTTGGATTCTGTAAAAAAGTATGATTTGGTTCATTTAGGTACAATACATACATGGAGAATGAGATTCATGCTAAAAGTCGGAGAAGCGGTAAAAAAAACCAGGCCAGATTTTTCATGGATATTCATCGGCATAGATAAAGATACAATTGAATGGGCAGAAGAAAATATGCCTCCAGAACTTAAGGAAAACTATGTTTTTATTCAAAAAAGAACCTATTTTGAAGCCTTAGCCTTGACAAGCCAGGCGAAGATCGGGTTTAGTTACCACCCTCCGGGAAGTCGATTTGAGGTCCTAATTCCAGTCAAGGTTTTTGAGTATATGGCACTTGGATTGCCGATAGTTTCCGCCAATATGGATGAATTGAGCAAACTGTTAAGCAGCTATAATGAAAAAATAGGTTTCCTGATTTCGGAGAATACACCTGACCGTTTCGCTGAAAAAATCGAGATATTGCTTTCCAGTGAGGACAAAGCCAGGGACATGGGTAAGTTTAACCAAGAACTTTGTCAATCGCATTTCAACTGGAGCGGAGAGGCAAGTAAATTAATAAAATTCTATGAGGAAGTGCTGAATGACAGGAAAAAGGTTAATAATAAATGCTGATGATTTCGGCTTTACCTTTGGAAGTAATCGAGGGATACTGGAAGTGCTGGCTGCAGGGGCGATGCGCGGCATTAGTGTAATTTCAAACCTTCCCGCAGTTGAAGAAGTACCGCTTGTGGAAGAAAGATTTCCCGATGTAAGTATTGGTATTGGTTCTTAGAACTTGAAGGTGTAAGTGCACGATGGATATAAAACGGTTGGTTTATGACCACTCGCCTATATGGTGGCAGAATTTCATGTGTACTATGGCGGGGTATACCCGTGTGCGGCAGCGCTACGACAAGTTATTCAATAAACGCAGGGAATTCTTCAGGAAAGCAAGCAAGTGGTCATTAGCTGAAGCCGAATCATTTCAGCTTGAAAAACTTCAGCACTTGGCCAGGTATGCTTATGAGAAGGTTCCCTTTTACAAGCGTTTGTTCGACCAAGCCAAAGTCAAGCCCAAAGACATTCGTAAGCTGAGTGACTGGGAGAAAATCCCGATATCAAGTAAAGACGATTTTCGGCGAGCGGGTAAGGAGCTTATTGCGTCGGGTTACAACCCGAGGAAGCTTCACTCTTCTTGTACCTCCGGCAGCACGGGAATGCCCCTGACATGCTATCATGATTGCGAAGCGTTACGGAATGTTTATGCCAGCGGTTGGGAATACTTTCGACCAGGAGTGAAACTTTACGATAGGTATGCTACTTTCTCGGGTATGCAGTTGATTCCGCCCCGTCAAGTCGGTGGGCCATACTGGCGTATGAATAAGGCCATGAAACAACGGTTATACAGCATTTTTCACCTCTCAAAGCAAACTATCAAGGATTATATTGGTGATCTTGATGCTTATGAACCGGTCTATTTGGAAGGTTACGCGCATTCACTTTATTTATTGGCAAAGCTGACAGAAGAAGCTGGCATAACACCAAAGTGCTTTCCCAAGGCAGTATTTGCAACCAGTGAGCAATTGTTAGATAGTCACTGTCACACAATTGAAAGGGTTTTTCATACAAAAGTGTGGAATGCATATTCTCAGGATGAGATGTGTGGAAGCATCAGCGAATATGAATGTGGATATTGTCATTATGACCGAGCATACGGTTATATGGAATTTGAAGACATAGAAACAAGAGGAGACCGCCGACTTGCTGAGATTATTTGTACCGGATTCTTGAATAATGCCTGGCCTATACTGCGTTACCGCATCGATGACATCGCAGAGTATGAGCCAGTAGAGGCATGTCCCCGGTGCGGCCGGGCGGGTCCAATCATTCATGAAATCCGAGGCCGGATAAGTGATGCACTTATAACACCCAGTGGCCGGTACTTTCCCTATATCAATCGGATAATAAAACCGCTTCGTGGTTTACGTGAAATACAATTAGTCCAGGAGAGTATTGACAAAGTGGTGATTCGGTACGTACCTTCAGAGGATTTCAGACCGGACAAAGACAAAGCACTTATTTTAAGGACCTTCCAACAATCTATCGGCGAGCCAATACATTGGTTGATAGAAAAGGTGGATGAAATACCTCGAACTCGGGCTGGAAAATTCAAGATGATCATAAACAGAATTGGTGAAAACCCACCTTAGGGTATCGACACCTGCGATGCCCGGGGAAAATATAAGCTGATGTTCAGTTTATATCGTTATCCCGGTTTGAAGCAATACTACATGCGCTAGTTTATCGAGGACTTAACTTATGGTTGAAGCCGACCGAATTGGTGGAAATATTGGTTGTGGACGGAATAAGTGACGATGGGACACGGGATATTGCCAAGTGTTTGGCATCTGAAAATTCGCGAGTTAAACTGCTCGACAATCCTCATCAGATCGTGCCACTGGCACTGAACAAAGGTATACGTGAATCCCAGGGAGATATTCTTCTTCTCGCTGGTTGTCACTGTAAATACAACAATGACTATATCAGTTCATGTGTTGAGGTTTTGCAGAGAACAGGAGCCGCTTATGTCGGAGGACACATGGAAACTCTGCCGGGAAATGACACATTAACTGCCAAGGCTATTGCTTTAGCTACCTCAAGTCACTTTGGGGTCGGCACAAAGTTCAGAGCGGGTATAAATAAAGAGCAGGAGGCGGTAAAGTCAGGAATATCGTGAATTTCCATAAATGTTAAAAGAGATTTGGATTAATATAAATTCTTTCCATAGCGGCAATACAACAACTTTTTGTTAGAGCAGTTTCGGTCTCAATAGGATGAGAAAAAACCTGAGATTGCCCCAATTACCAAGAACGTTTAATATCAGTTTATGATAGATGTTTGCTGCCAATAAACAAATTAAAATCAAGAATAAAGCTGACAAATTTCTGAATGTCCGCCAATTTGTCATCATAGCTTTGCTGTTCACATTACAGCCGGCAATCTCTCTTGGGCAGAACAAAAAGGTCTTCTCAGTCGAAACAAACAGCAGAGCTACTGCCAGACGTAAGAAAGCGGTTGCATACGTCATGTCGTGTTCCGAAGATGATATGCTTGCGCTCGTCCCGCAGCAGTCGGGCATATATTTTACCGACTGTCCCAACTGTGAAACGGGGGCACAAGACAGGGGAAATTGGCAGTGGTTACCTGAAAAACCAAGCCAGATCAAATGCCAAGGCTGCGGCGCAACCTATCCTAACAATCCCCGATACCCCGACAACAAGTACGTTGCTGTTACATCACCGAAGGGAAAACATCATTATCACTACTACGAGCGGCCTGATGGCTATCGGATATACTTTCGGGCCCATGCTGACTACCTTGCACGTGACTATATGGCCAGCATCTGCCGTGACTTGGCCGAACTATACTGGACAACACGTGATGAAAAATATGCTCGTCGCAGTGCTCTTATCCTTATCCGCTTCGCCGAAGTCTATCCAGGGTACGCCTACAAATACGACTACCCTTTTCGTCAGAAGAAGTTCTCACCCTACACGCAGAACAGGATCAAAGGTGCGCCGCCATTTTACACCAGCCGGTGGAGCCGATGGGCCTACAATGACGTCTCACGGGAACTATTGCGCGCCTACGACATCCTTCGTTTCTGGCCTCGACTTGAAGAAATGGAAGGCGGTAAAGCCAAGAGCAAGATCGAGAATGACCTTTTCGTCCCTATGGTTCAGTTCGTCATGGGCTTCGAGGAAACCTACAGTAATATGTCACCACGAATTTGGACCGACTTCATCAACGCCGGGCGCGTCCTCAATCAACCCGAATGGATTAAGGAAGCCCTTAAGCGGTCTAATAGCTTTATGAGTAACCACTTCCTCTATGACGGTTTTTGGCGCGAATCCTCACCCTCTTATGCCAGGCAGGTTTTATATTATATGACATCCATGCTGGATGCGTTTAACGGATATGAGCCTCCCAAAAACACGCCTGAGGGGATAGCTCAGTTTATTCGTCACGGTATGGAGGAAAACAAGGTAGCTATTGCTTCTCTGGAACATACGTGTAACGTAATCCAAATGCCCAGCGGTGGTAATCCGACTATCAACGATACCTGGGCTAAACCACACGTCAAGTTCAAAAATAAAAGTACTGAGTCCATCCTCATGCCCGCACTCGGATTAGCCATCCTTGGCGGTGGAACAGGTCAAAATCAAATATACAGTTGGCTGAACTATACGTCTGGTGTGGGCCATAAGCACAAAGATGCGCTCAGCATCGGATTGGTCGGCTTCGACAACGAACTACTTCGGGATATAGGCTATACACAGACCAAGTGGCGGACCTGGAGTACAAGTATGATGTCGCACAACACGGTAGTCGTCAATGGTCTGGACAGCAAGTTTGACGTACGACATACGAAGCACCGTCTTCGGGTTTTCGTGACAGATGGAAAAGGCTTTCACTTAGCGGAAGCCGAAAGTGATGCGGCCTATGCTGAAATTACCCGGAGATTTCGCCGTACTTTGGTACTTGTCGGAGCTGACTGCCGTAACGCTTATTTGATCGACATCTTTCAGATTACCGGCGGTCGCCAACATGATTATTTGCTGCACGGCAGCGCGGCGGAAGATTCCACAGCAAGGGTGGTCGGTGCAACCTTGAAATCGTTCAAAGGTACACTAATGAATCCAGGAACCAAGTTCAAATACTCCAAAGGCGGAAGCTTCGATGTTGGCCGAGCAGGTGGCTATGGTTTCGTTCAGAATCTCCTGTTTGGAAGAGCAGAGGAAAACATAATTCTGGACCTTCGGTTGAGCTCCAGGCCGAGTGTCGGCACCCGAACTCATCTACTTTGCCCTGCTGAGACGGATATCTGTGTCGGCCAAGCACCACGCATTCGGCAAGCTGAGCGAAAAGATCATCTGCTGCCTAAGTTTCAAGCACCTTTTTTCTGCGCTCGCAGAAAAGGCGACAATCTCAAGAGTGTCTTCATTGCAGTTCATGAGCCGGTTAATGGCTCTCACAAAATCGAGGGAATCGCTGCTAAACCTCTGAAAAATGGCGTGTTCTTGACTGTAAATCATAGCCAAGACAAACGCGATTATTTTTTAATGGCTTTCGATAATCAGATTTCAGTCGAAACAATAACCGCTGACGGGCGCCTACAATTCGAGGGCGCCTGGGGACTGCTGCGTACGGAAGATAAAGATTGTGTGGAGGCCCATTTAGTCGGCGGCAAGCTCATGAGGCTAAACGAATCACAACTGACAGGGATACCAGGCTGGACTGGAATTGTCCGCAACGTCTCCAGCACAGTCAGCAAAGACTCACGCGGATATTTCGACGTAGGGGAGGTAGTCGATCCTTCTAACGCCGGGGCTGTATTGCTTGTGGAATTTCCGGACAAGACCGTGCGTGCCTACAATCTCAAAAGAATCGAAAAACGAGAGAACGGCATGCGGTTCCATGTAGTCGAGAATCCCGGTTATACCGTAACAGATAAGGGGGTAAAATTGCTAACGTACCCACAGCGTACTATCCAAGGTAAAATTGTGCGTTACCGACTTTTTGGCGTAACCCACGCGATAATGAACGAATAAGAATATCCATGAGAATTGTATTCTGTGCATGTAGAATATAAGCTGATGTTCAGTTTATATCGTTATCCCGGTTTGAAGCAATACTACATGCGCTAGTTCATCGAGGACTTGACTTATGGTCGAAGCCAACCTTCCGATGGTTAGTGTGATTATACCATGCCATAATGAAGTTGATTTCATTGAGGATACAGTAAGAGGTATCCTGGGAAATGATTATCCGGCCGAATTAATGGAAATATTGGTTGTGGACGGGATGAGTGACGATGGGACACGAGATATTGCCAAGCGTTTAGTGGTTGAATATCCGCAAGTTAAACTGCTCGACAATCCTCATCAAATCGTGCCGCTGGCACTGAACAAAGGTATCCGTGAATCTCAGGGAGATATTCTTATTCTTGCTGGTTGTCACTGTAAATACAACAATGACTATATCAGTTCATGTGTTGAGGTTTTGCAGAGAACAGGAGGCGCTTACGTTGGAGGATATATGGAAACTCTGCCGGGAAACGACACATTAACTGCCAAGGCTATTGCTTTAGCGACCTCAAGCCGCTTTGGAGTTGGCACAAAGTTCAGAGCGGGTATAAATAAAGAGCAGGAGGCAGATGCAGCGCCTTTCGGGGCCTTTAGAAAAGAAATTATTGATACGGTTGGAACTTATCATCCTCTGTTGGTACGTAATCAGGATATGGAATTTTGCACGCGGGTCAGAAAGGCCGGCTTCAAGATCATAATCTCCCCCAAGATCAAACCCATTTACTACAATCGTGGCACATTCAAAGGATTAAGACGCCAGGCATTCGCCAATGGTTTGTGGAACGCCTATACACTCTGGATTGCCGGTGGAGGCTTGAGGCCCCGACATTTTATACCGGGCGGATTTGTTCTGGGATTGATTCTGTTGGCTATATTGGGCATTTCAGTGGACAGCCGGGCGGCCTGGGTCTTCTGGACATATATGGGGTTATACTTACTTGCCAGTATTATCGAATCTTTTAGAATCGCACTGCGTCAAAAAAAACTCAGGCTGATTCCATTGATATTTACAAGCTTCGTCCATCTACACTTTTGTTATGGATTTGGTACGCTTTTAGGTTTTATAACAGGTCCTTTCAAATTTAGAAAGTCACAGATAAAAGCGGGACCGCAAGATGCAGGTCGATAGACAACATATTCACGCCAATTTCACTTGCCTGCCAACAGTAGCATAAAGACTAAGAAGGACAGAAAGCAGGAGTAATGTTCCATCATCAGTTGTGGCCAGCAGTATGTTTTTTAGATTATCGGGTACTTTCCGTATATAAATAGATGTTCTTATCCCGGCTTTTTTACTGATACTTAAATTCTTAATAAAGACACATGGTTTGGAAAAACACGTGTGTTGGAATTTGTTTTGACTCCCCCTTCGGCCGGACAGCAATACAAGACGGATTCAAACATAGAGAGTTACAAAGTAATCCATTCCGGCGCCAGGTATCTTTTCAATTTTGAGATTTGAGAAACCCGCAGCTTTTGACAAGTTTTCAATTTGTTTGGGCTCGTAGAAGTACACCGGGCATCGCTTAAGCCAATAGCGAAACCTCCGGAAAGGAGTCCGGAACCAATGTTTGCTCGGAAAGCTCAGGACGGCACGGTTAGTAATCTGTTTAGCCAAAGCCTTCAAGAAATTGTGCGGATCCGGGACGTAGTCCATAACACCCATTACAATGACATAGTCAAATTTTTCCGGCAGAGTGTCCTGGGGAAACGTACCCAAAACAAATTGACACCTATCAATACATTGAGTTGCCTCTGCGCGTTGTCTTGCCAAATCCAGCATGGCTTGAGCAAAATCGAGACCAGTTACTCGTTTACAGCCACGTCGAGCGGCTTCAACCACGTAAGGACCGGACCCACAGCCGATATCAAGTACGGACTTTTCGCTCAGGGGCCCAAGTGCTTCAAATGTCATACGGTATCTTTCGAACACATCGGACCGGAACTTCCTGTCCACCCACTGCATGAACGCACTGCGCTTACGGTCGTAGAATGTGTCGAATGAAGCAGCGGCCTTGTCAAAATATGTACCAACTTTGTGGTCATGCTCTTTTATGTTGTTTGAATTTGTGTCCATCTTTATTCTTTAAATAATCCTTTATCTTTCAACACATCAATTGCCGGGCAGAATTTAAAAGCTTGCAGCATATTTTTCAGTCTCCTGGTTCCATTCTTACAATTGTAGTAATGCCTGAATTTTCTGTAGGCAGATAATTCGGAGATTCTCGGTATAACAGGGCCAGCTTCATAGGGATGGATATAGAACATTGCAGGGCTTCCGTGCTTGTTGAGTTTCGAAAGGAAAAGCTTAGTAATCCATAACGGGTATAGACGGAAGTATCCGCCGCCGCCGAAAGGAATCCGCCTGCCAAGTATTTGAGTGGTCGAGAGCGGAAACTCAATCAAGCCGTTCGGGAATTTGTGGATCGAAGGACTGGCATCCCTTATGCCATACACGTCATGGAGCCCAAACGGATAAATACTTGAATCGTAAACAAAACCAGCTTCTTTCAGGACATCAAGAGCCCAAATGGATTTTTCAGTAATAGAGAAGTCGGGTGCTCTGAAGCCATAAACACACTTCCCGGAGACATCTTCAAGTTCTTTTTTCGCCCGAACCAGTTTTTCTCTGAACTCGTTCTTTTCAACACCAAAAATACGCACGTGCAGATAATTGTGGCAGCCAATTTCATGTCCGGCCTGAGCGACCTTTTTGACCAAGCTGGGGATATCTCGGGTAATTCTACCAAGAAAGAAAAACGTCGCTTTGACATTTACCTCCTCAAGAATTTCCAACAAAGCATTAGTGTTGTGCTCGATTTCGCGATTTTCCTCGGATTGATTAATATACTTATCGGGTACGTGAAAGCTCTGCACATTGGATTCAACAAAACCTTCAACGTCGATGGAAAAGGCGTTTATAACAGGGTTTTGTAAGTTTTTTTTTAGATTTGCTTCCATTTGTATCAGCGCGACTTACCCATTTTTTTCTGTATTAACTTCAAAAGATTTACTTATGCGGCACCTAACATATTACAGGCATCATAATCAGTCAAGTAAAACGATGACTCGATAGTGGAATTCGACGGGCGACATACAGGATAATTCTTTGCGATCGCAATAAAAAGCAATTAGAATGTTTTGGGAAAATCTCAAATTATATTGTGGTCAAACTTGAAATAGTGCGAAATAGTGGGTAATTTTATCAAACAAATCATGGATATTTGTATTTCACTACTGGCGACGATACTTTTGCTGCCGGTTTTTGCTGTTATTATCATTGCAATAAGGATTAGCAGTAAAGGAGCGGCGATCTTCAAGCAGGAAAGGGCGGGCAAAGATGGTAAGCCATTTACTTTTTATAAGTTCCGCACGATGAGGCTCGATGTCGACCCATTTGGGTCAAGTCCAAAGTCCGGTGATGACCCGCGCCTGACGAGGACAGGAAAGCTGCTGCGGGAATATTCGCTCGATGAGCTGCCACAACTGTTCAACGTATTAAAAGGGAATATGAGTATCGTCGGGCCGAGGCCGTTGTATGTTTCGCAAATGGCGGAATGGAACGAACGTCAAGCAAAGCGGCTGCTTGTTAAGCCGGGATTAACAGGATTGGCGCAAATATCGGGGCGGGGGGAGCTGACACATGAGGAAAAACTTGAGTTCGACGTTAAGTATGTAGAAACGGCAAGTTTCCGGACGGATATAAAGATAATTCTGGCGACTGTTATCCAGGTGTTTCAGCGAAAAAGTATCTATGAAAAAAGATACTCTCAAACCGAATATACCCGTGGGAAAAAATCTGATAGTGAATAAACATCTCATTGCATCGTTACTATCGTTACTCGCGCTTCTTCTGTTGGATTCAGCAGTTTTGGCTTTAGAGCCGGAAGAAATACTAATCATAGCCAACGGAAACCACAGCGAGTCTCTTGCAATTGCTCAATACTACTGCGGCAGGCGAGGTGTGCCAACAGACAATATTCTTACCCTACCGTTGGGGACCGAGCTTAGTTATACAATCACCAGGGCCAACTATGAAAAACAGTTGGCAGAGCCGATTCGCGAGAGATTATTAAGTCTTGGATCCAACGGGAACATCAATTGCCTTTTGACAACATCTGGCGTACCAATAAAGGTTAAAGGACGAGGACCATTAGAAGGTCAGGAAGACAAACTAAAAGAGTTGAAAGAATTGGCCGAGAAAGAGAAAAACAAGATTGAACAGTTAAAGAAGAACGGCTCGGCCAAGCAGAAAGGAAATGCTAATCGCAAACTTACGCAGTTACAATCCGAAATTGGTCGCATCATCGGCAAAGAAACAGGAGCTTCGGTAGATAGTGAATTATCAATGGTGTTATTCGGTAATTATGAACTATACCGATGGCAGCCTAATATACTAAAGAATAATTCGCTGGGGCTGAGTCTCAATACGCTCATGGTTTGTCGCCTTGACGGACCGGATGAAGGTATCGCCAAAGGGCTTGTTGATAAGGCGCTAAGGGCAGAGAAAACGGGCTTAACAGGTATTGCTTACGTTGATTCGCGTGGTATCGCAAGAGACAGAAATCGCTATTCACCCGGCTATTTTGATCAATCTCTTCGGGACCTGGCGGCTTTTACAAGGTTGCGGACCGAATTGACCGTTACAGAGGAACGCACGGAAAAACTCTTCGCAGCCGGCGCCTGTCCCCGGACGGCCATTTATTGCGGCTGGTACAGTTTGAAAAAATATATCGATGCCTTCGATTTTGTCGACGGTGCTGTAGGTTATCATATTTCAAGCTGGGAAGCGGTTGACCTTCGCGACCCAAACAGCAGCCAATGGTGTCCGGCTATGCTTAAGGACGGGATAACAGCAACATTAGGGGCGGTAGCTGAGCCATATCTTCATTCATTTCCGGAGCCGAGGGCATTTTTCTTAGAGCTATTCAACGGCCGCTGTCTTGTAGAGGCATACTACCACACAAAGCCATTTAATTCGTGGCAACTGGTTTTGATAGGTGACCCGCTTTATAGACCTTTCAAAGGGCTTTAACTTCTACAAGGTAGCAATCTTGTGGTTATGCGTCTGCGGAAGCCTCAATTCGGTGACAGCGAATCAACCCGAGAAGATAAATCGTAATAACAACAGCTACAATTCCTACAGCGGCGATAATTACATCCTGCCATCTGAAATCTCCGCCGGCAGCTACAGAAAATAATTTTACTGCAACCAAGAAACCTATTGGCAGGACCGATGCCACTATCAGCCATTTGAGATTCGGAGCTTTTGAGGGCAGAAAAAGACTTATATTTTTAATCCAAAGCATCGTGAAAAATCCATAGGCAAATAGAAAAAATGCCAAGGTAGCCGCCGGCGGCAGCAGATCCGCCAGACTCGTCCTGGTCAAATTTGTTAGAGCAAAGATAGTAATTCCCGTTAACACAAGGAAAGCGGGCCAAAATGTGAAAAATGTGAGCAGAATTAAACCTGTGGTCACACCCCCAAGGTCAGCGAAAAAATCCATAACATCACAGCTACGTCCGACCACAACACCCTGAAGCAACTCGTCAATAACACCATACAAAACAGTTACTAAAAGTACCCACCATGCAGCAGCTTTGCGCCAGTTTACTTTCCTGTCAGGACTGATTGCACACCACAGCAGAAAAACCAATACCAGATATGCCATGAAGTGGAGGCATTTATCAGACACTCCGGCCTTGCGAACCACAGGCGGAATTGGTATATGCGCAAGAACAAAAAGCGCAGGCCAATAAAACAGCAATGATATTATAATTAGCTTTTGTCGGCGAAATAAAGCCATTGAGATTTCCTAAATATCCATCCGTTTTATAAAAAACGCCACAAGAATAATATTTTGATTCTTGTAAGCTACAGTTTGATTTTACCAGATATTTGTTTATGATGTAACGAATAGTTTGGTCAAAAATTGGAGAAGAACTATGTTCGATTCAATGAAAAAGGTGAGGACTGAAGGAGTAATTGACACCGGCAGGTTATACAAAATGGGCGTATGGATTTTAAATTTTTGAGAAAGGCTTTCTATTGTTTACCCTGAATGTATAATATAGACTGTTTGCCGCTCATTACCTGAAAAAACTTATCTGGAGGACATAACAATGAAGCGTTTTATAATTCCTGTGATAATCTTAGTTGGTTTTGCAGCCCTTTGCCCCGGCCAGCGCAGGTCTCGTGTTTCTCCACTAAAAATAATTCAACTTTCCGAGCCGAGCTTAAAAGGTTCGGTCAGTTTCGAGGAGGCGCTGGCCAAGCGCCGAAGTGTTCGTCAGTTTACGGACCAACAGCTCAAGCCGGCACAGATTGGCCAACTTGCCTGGGCCGGCCAGGGCATAACAGAGCCTGTAAGAGGGCTTCGAACAGCACCATCAGCAGGGGCGACTTACCCGATAAAGCTATATTTTGCCACGCAGGAAGGACTGTTTGTTTACAACGCCGAGGAACACAGCCTGGAACAAACCTCAAACCTGGATGTGCGCGGCAGATTGGCGACGACTAACGCACCGTGCAATATTCTTATCGCAGGCTCTGAGAGGGTGCTTGCGGCCAAATTCCGCGGTGAGACAAACAAATATATGCTATTGGAAGCCGGGCACATCGCTCAGAATATCCAACTACAAGCTGTCTGCCTGGGGCTGGGGTCCGTACCAATCGGCGGTTTTGATGCGAGAGGCGTCAGCAGAGTGTGCAAGCTGTCGAGGGGTGTTGAGCCACTTTTGGTAATATCCGTTGGTTACCCTGCTGCTGAAACCAAAACAGAAGAAGACAAAGGAGAAGCTGATAAGGCGGAGGGTCCCAAGGCAAAAAAAGCGGTGTTGATTGTCGGCAGGGAGAATTTTCGTGATGAAGAGCTTTTTGAAACAAGGCGAGTCCTTACCGAGGCGGGAGTGAAGACGGTCGTAGCAAGTACAAAGACAGGAGCTGTAAGGGGTATGCTTGGACGTTTAGCCGAGGCAACAATTCTTGTAAAAGATATTGTCGTCAATGATTACGATGCAGTAATTTTTATAGGCGGTTCAGGTGCAACGGAATATTTCAACAACCGGTTTGCGTGGAATATTGCCCGCGAGACAGTGCAAAAGAAAAAAGTTCTTGGTGCAATTTGTATCGCACCTACGGTCTTAGCCAATGCTGGTTTGCTCAATGGTGTGCGATCCACCAGCTTCTTATCCGAACGGGACAGACTCCAGAGGGCCGGCGCTCTATATACCGGCGTTCCTGTCGAACGAGACGGGCTTATCATAACCGGCAGCGGCCCAATGGCTTCGGTCCAATTTGGCAGAGCTATTGCGGATGCTCTGGCCGACAAATAATAGACTCTACTTACAAATACAACAGATAGTGTATCCAGGAACCCCTTTTTACGGGTTGCAAACGGCTTTTTTTGCGTTGACGATCCCGACAAAAAATCCACGAAACAGGAGTATCATACAGCTATCTGAAGATAATCTTATATCACGAACAGAATCATATGGGAAATTACGGTTGACAATATCCCAACGGTCCGGATAATAGCTTGTGTGTTCATCAGGGCTCCATATTTTAGTCCTGCTGAGAGGAAGGAAACAACCGATGCAAAGATTTGGAGGTTAATAATACCATGACCAGAAAAACGAACTCGCCCAGGGGGCTCGATAATCCCAAAAGCAGTGGACGCATCATGGACCGTCGCGATATGCTCCGGGCAACCGGCGCTGCGGTACTGGCATCTTCAGTCTTCCCGCTACACTGGGTAACCGCGGCCGAAAAGAAAAAACAGAAGGTCCTCTACTTCTCGCGCTCAGCCGGCTTTGAGCACGGCGCCGTCAAACTCAAGGATGGTAAGCCCAGCATCTCCGATAGAACCCTCACGGAACTGGGCAAACGCCACGGCTTCGAAGTCATCTGCACGAAAGACGGCCGTGTCTTTGATGGCGACCTCGATCAGTACGATGCCATCGCCTTCTACACGAGCGGCGACCTCACCAAGCCCAACAAAGCGAAGACTCCGCCAATGTCGGCCGAAGGTAAGAAGAAACTGCTGAGCACCATCGCCAAAGGCAAAGGCTTCGTCGGCTTCCACGCAGCTACAGACTCCTTCCACTCCAAGGGCCCCAGAAACCAGAACCAGACCGAAGTCGACCCCTACATCGCCATGATCGGCGGTGAATTCATCGTACATGGCGCCCAGCAGGAAGCCATAATACGCGATGCCTCGCCAAAGTTTCCCGGGGTAAAGCAATTCGGAAAGGTCCAAAAGCTCAAAGAAGAGTGGTACACCCTTAAGAATTTCGCCAAGGACCTGCACGTGGTCCTCATTGAAGACAATGAAGGAATGAAAGGTGACTGCTACCAGCGCCCGCCGTTTCCCATGACCTGGGCCCGGATGCACAAAAAAGGTCGCGTCTTCTATACTTCATTCGGCCACCGCGACGACATCTGGACAAATCCACAGGTTCAGGGCATTATCATAGGCGGCTTAGCATGGGTTATGGGCAACGTCAAGGTCAATGTAACACCCAATATCGATAAAGTCACCCCCAAGGCCGACCAGTTGAAATACTGACTCAGCCTCCGGAAGCAACACGAAATATTCGAACAGGGTGGGTTTGGCAACGCGCCACCCACCTTTCTTTTTTGCGCCAGGCCAAAGCCAAAAATCCTTGCAAAGACCTCTGTTTTAAGTTAAATTTGACACATCAAGCGAACGACCCGTTTCGATAATGAAAGGAGTGTATCAATGTCCAACCAAAGACGTCTTTTTAGCTTAGTATTGCCTTTGAACGTAGTCGTAATCTCACTGATTTTTGCCGGATG
>JBARPZ010000519.1:0-4638 GCA_049643445.1 Sedimentisphaerales bacterium | reverse complement strand
AAGCTTTTGTCATTAATGTTAAATATTCCTGTTAGCGAGGGCGTAAAATATAGTATATCAAACGGCTCTTTCTGACTGACGCGTAGATAGAGATAGTCTCTCATGGGATTTTTTCTGTTGTAGCTTCCTCCGGCTGCGTTTGATGCTTCTTTTAAAAGAGAATCATCGCCTGAAGTAAGATACGTATCGTAACCCTGATCTATGAACGAGAAGTAATCTGTCATTTCACTCTTAGTGAATCCTGTCGCATCGTGAAAATACTCAAAGATATATGTTGTGTCTGATTTGGTCAGGTATCGGAGGCCAAGCAGATAGTTTGTTGCATCATATTCCTTATTAAAAACAGTTCCATCACTGTTGATAAATCTTTTTTCATAATCATTGATTAATGCAAACTCCCCGTGTATCTCAAAATTAGAGGTGATAAGCACCTTGAAGTTTCCTTTTGTGGTTTTGCAGATCCAACATTGAAATATTTCTTATCCTTCGACTTAAGCTGTAAAGTCAGGCTATTGAGAACCTTACAAAGAGAGGGCAAATCGAATCCCGCCCTCTCCGTTGGATGCTGCAAGTGTTCCCGCCTCAGGAACCTGCGGCGTCTTCTCGTTTTTTGACTTACCCATTGTCCTCAAGCGTAGGCGTCAACAAAATCGGTGTCTCTCTGCATTTGCTCACGCTTTCAGGCCGGCCAGGTCGACTTCGAATCCTTTGTTCTCTCGGAGCACCTGGTCCCATGTTAGTTTAGTGTTTCTGCCGGCGGCTTCACGACCGAGGATGGTCGCCAGGGTAGAGTTCACGCTCGGTTCAAGAGTCGGGTTGTCGTAGATGCCGTTTATAATGGACTTGTGGAAGGTGTCGATATTGCGCTCGGCACCGCGGGGATAGAGATTTACCACATCGCCTCCCTGGTATCCGGTTTTGTTGCCCAGTATGCGGACACGACTTGTATAACCTGTCTCGATGTATCCATTCTGACCCTGCGCGAAACACTCGCATCGAAACTCGAAGCGGTTCCTCAAATGCTCGCCCCTGTGGTTGAGGATAAGCCCGTTGGCAAATTCATAAGTGACCGAGAAGACATCATGGGAGTCCCCGTGGGGATTGTTGCGGCCGATGCGGGAACTACCCATAGCGCTGACGGGCCTGCCGCCTGCAATCCACAAGGCAACGTCGACGGCGTGAATACCTGCGTTCACCAGATAGCTGCAGCCCAAGTCGTTATCATTTACCCAAATCAGATGCTGCAGTCTGCTTTCGATGGTTGCGGTCTTCGGCGGGTCGGAAAAACTTTCGTCATTATATTCTGAGATCAACATTGCGATTTTGCCAATCGCACCGGCCTGTACCCGCTTTATGCCTTCGATGTAAAACGGGTCGGTTCGTGTTTGGAAGTCCGCCAGAAAGACCTTTTTTTCGGCCGTGGCCTTTTGGCCCATTTTGGAGATTCGCAAACACCCGGGAACGTCACACCCCAACGGCTTGGCAATATATACATGACAGCCCGCTTCCACGGCGGCCTCGGCATGGTCGGGAAAACAATAGGGCGGTGTTTCCAGGAACACCGCATCCACTTTACTTGCGAGGAGTTTTTTGTACGCGGACAGCCCGGAAAAACACCTTGATTCGTCGACTTTAAACTGCTTACCCGCGGCTTTGGCCACGTAAGAAAAATAATCCGCCACCGCGGTGATTTGATACCCACCGTGTTTTTGTACCATTCCGGCAATCATTTTCCCGCGGCCGCCCAGGCCGATGCAGCCGGCCTCGATGCGGGTATTGGCCTCAGTCCCCCTTACAAGAGCCGGTTTGATAATCGTAAAGGACAGAACGGACGCACCCGCACCGGACATAAAGCCGCGGCGTGTTATATTATTAGTTCGCGTATTCTTTACATTACCCATACTATGCCCTCTTTATTCGACTGTGATTTCTCTTTTATCACGCTTGGCTACACGACCAGGCTTTTGAACTTTTATAACATGCTAAAGCCGCAGAAAAGCTACCTAAAGCAAATTGTGGCGTAGAGTATCGGCTCAAACGTTGTCAAATCTTTTACAGGGACAGCTCCCCAGGTTGTGTTTAGATGTCCGAGCATTCGGCTGCTTTCAAAACCTCGGGAATATTCAACGAGTGCCTTTGTGGCTTCTAATTTTTTCCATCCGGCGGGCCACACTCGAAAGCCTTTTTTCAGAAACATGGGTATGGATTCGTAAGTATCACGTTTTTCGTAGTGCCAATCACAGATTATGATATCTTTGGGTATCATGTTAATCGCACCGGCGGTGCCGTTGGCGCTTGCTTCCCACTTGCCATATTTAATTTTACCGGCGTCGATTAGACGGTCACCCCACATAAGCATTTCAATCTTATGTTTTTTGACAAGGCGGTTGTGGTAGTCATTGACGGCTTTGGCGAAAAGCCTGGCCTTGTTTTGGCCTTTGCAGCGCGGACAACTGTCTTCACCTATGAGAAAAACTTCATCCATACCTACGTGTAAGGCATCGGCTTCAAAAACAAAAATTAACTCGTCCATCAGGTCGAATACTATCCGATTGACCTCCGGATGAAGCGGACACCAGCTTCGACAATAAGTCCCTTTGTTATCTGTGTATTGGCCGAGAGTTTCATCAAATTGGGGATATTTTGCCAATAAAGGAAAAACGTTTTTACGCCAGGACTGGTGGCCCAGGCACTGGAATTGCGGGATAAGGCGGACATTGTGTTTCCTGCATTCGCCAAGCAGTTTTTTGATTTGTTCTTTTTTGCTCGGGTTTTTCCCCTGCAGCTCCGGATGGGATTCATATTCGTATCCGTAATTTATCTCCGCTATGATGACATTAACACCAAGTTTTGCCAGCTCGCCCACAACTTCGGTAAGTTGCCGGGTTTTGTCCTGAGATGTCATAAGGACATGTAGACCCCGCCATTTAGGTGATTGCCCTGCAGCAAGAGCGCATGATGAACATAGAATCGTAAGGACGCATATTATGAGTTTCTGGAATAAAAATCTTCTCATTTTGACATCTCCTAAATCTATAATAAGAATAAAGTTGTTTGCGTAGCAGTTTAATGGGCTTGGGTTATAAGTGCAAGCCGATTCTGTTTGCGAGGATTTGTAAGGATTGACTTGGGTGAAATTTGAGTTTAAAATATTGTTTCCGAATATTTTTGCAGCAATGTTGTGAAATGTTCCTATGAGCAGGCCTTAAAAGGCTATAATTAGATTTTTGCTATTCTTTATGGAGGTGGTAAATGCTCACTCAAAATCGGGGCGGTAGAAACTATAAAGATAATTCATCAAAATGTGAACAATCCTCTCGGCGTGAATTTTTGAAGAAGCTGGGGGCTTTGCCTGTTGCTGCGATGGCTGCGGAACAAGTGACAAGGGTATCCTCCGTCCAGGCCGGCGAAGTGAGGCTGCCTCGTATAAAGTTCGGTAAGTATTCGGTGTCCCGGTTGATCTGTGGGACTAATCCTTTCAACGCCGGCTCACACCTGTCTGTTTTTGTCAACCACCAGATGCGGCGATATTACACGCCGGAACAAATCCTTAAGACCCTGCGCCGCTGCCAGGAAGTGGGCATCAATTGCTGGCAGGCCGGTAGTGATAAATATAAAATGTACCGTCGCTTTATCGATCAGGGGGGCAAGATGCACTATATGTCCATCAACTCCAATCCCGAAGATATTGAAGAGATAGCCAGGGCCGGCGGAATAGGAATCGCGCATCATGGGGAATCAACTGACAATTTGTTCAAAGCGGGCAAGCTTGATAAGATTCATGATTTTCTCAAGCGTGTTCGCGATGCGGGTCTTATGGTAGGCGTGTCCACTCACATGCCGGCTGTGATAGAAGCCATAGAAGACAAAGGCTGGGACGTGGACTACTATATGGCCTGCGTTTACGAACGTCATCGAAGCGCAGCGGAATTGAAAAAGCTGTTGGGCCGGGTCCCAATCCCTGTGCCCGAAGTGTATTTACAGGAGGACCCGCCACGGATGTTCAAGGTTATGCGGCAGACAAAGAGGCCGTGTCTGGCTTTTAAGATTCTGGCGGCGGGGCGACTGTCCGAACGCAAGACGTGGGTGGAAAAAGCCTTCCGCGAGACGTTCCAATCCATCAAAGAAAACGATGCGGTTATCATAGGTATTTACGACGAGTATAGCGACCAGCCGGCCGAAGACGCAGAATATACCCGCCGTTTCAGTTCCTTGAGCGGCAAGGTTTGAGACGCATATCATTTTCGAAATGCCTGTCCCTTTGCTATTTCAGCGGTGCCGCGTTTGATTGTTCCTTTGTTTGGATGAGTATTTGCCTCAGGGATGCTCAAAACACTTGATTTTTTAACGTAAATATGGCATTATATATATAGACAGAAAACAGGAGGAGCATTGCAGAATTTGAGTCAAACAGGAAGTCCCGGCGTAAGAGTTCGGAAGTTCGGTTTTAATAATCTGCCTGGAAAGTAAGGGATGAATAAAGGTATCTCTGGTCTTGTTTGTATGGTCTTGCCGGTGTTGGTATTGGTGCCAAGTCTGCCCGGTTTAGCGGAGGCGGTTCAGTTCGATTTGATTAAGGATGGCCGTATTGATTGGGCCGACCTTTCCGGTTTTGCTGAGAAATGGCTGGCCACTGGT
>JBARPZ010000518.1:0-3953 GCA_049643445.1 Sedimentisphaerales bacterium | reverse complement strand
TAAACATAAAGAATAACGAGAAAGAAGTTTATGGCGAATTTTTACAGAGATAACGATGATATACAGTTTCTGCTCAGGCATATAGAGCTGGGTAAACTGACTGAGATGGCCGAAGAGAATTTCAAGTTTGCCGAGGAATTCGACCATGCACCGGCCAATGCAGACGAAGCGATGCAAAATTATGATATGGTGCTGGAGTCGCTCGGACAACTGAGCGCGGAATTCATCGCTCCACGGGCTGAAGATGTCGACCGCGAAGGCAATACGCTCAACGAAGACGGCTCCGTAACTTACGCAAAAGGTATCTCTGAATCACTGGAGAAACTTGCACAGGCCGAGGTTATGGGCTTTACACTGCCTTATAGATTCGGCGGACTAAACTTCCCCGAGACCGTTTATTCGATAGCTATCGAGATGGTCTCGCGGGCGGATGCCTCAATTATGAACATATTCGGTCTGCAGGGTATCGGGGAGACCATAAACGCGTTTGCATCTGAAGAAACAAAGCAGAAGTACTTATATGATTTCGCCTCGGGCAAAGTCACCGGAGCAATGGTACTGACGGAGCCTGACGCCGGCTCGGACCTGCAGGCAATTAAACTACGGGCATTTCAAAAGGATGATGGCAACTGGTTTCTGCACGGTGTAAAACGATTCATAACCAACGGGTGCGGCGAAGTCCTCCTGGTACTGGCAAGAAGTGAACCGGACAGGGCCGGCGGACTCGGGCTGAGTTCGTTTGTTTGTGACAGGGGACCTACTGTTCATATCCGTCGGTTGGAAGAAAAACTCGGTATCCACGGTTCGCCAACCTGCGAGATATTCTTTGACAACACCCCCTGCCAACTAATCGGTGAACGTCAACGCGGCCTTGTAACACATTTTATGTCTTTAATGAACGGAGCCCGCATCGGCATTTCCGCTCAGTCGCTTGGTATTGCAGAGGCCACTTTCCGCGTTGCCCGCGATTACGCTGCAAGCAGAGTCCAGTATGGTGTAACTATCGAGAATCTGCCCGCGGTGCGTGACATGCTCATCGATATGAAGATTGCGATCGAGGCCGGTCGCGCGCTTCTATATGAAACATCGCACATAGTGGATTTTGAAATCGGATATGCGAAACAGCTACAAGAGAATCCGCCGGAAGACAAGGCCCAGGTCAAGCAGCTAAAGACCGACTCACGAAAATATAAAAGATGCGCAGGTATGCTGACACCGATGAGCAAGTATTACTGCAGTGAGATGTGCAACAGGATTGCGTATGATTCGATTCAGGTTCTGGGCGGCAGCGGTTACATGCGGGACTATGCCTGTGAACGGCACGCCCGTGATGCGAGAATTACGACTATTTACGAGGGGACAAGCCAATTGCAGGTTGTGGCAGCGGTGCGCGGCGTGTGCAGCGGCATGGCTGAAAAATTCATCGCCGAACTGGCCGGTCAGCAGTATGAGCCGGCATTGAACGACTTGTTAGATAAACTGGTTGAAGGAAGGGAGCAGTTGAAAAAAGCGGTGGCCTTTGTGAAGGAAAACGGCAATGATTACATGGACCTTTACGGCAGAGCGCTGGTTGATATCGCAATAGATTTGATAATCGGGTATCTGTTCTGTGGACAGGCGAGCACAAAGGTTGAAATGGAAGTAGCCGCGGCCGAAGATGGGCAAGCTGATAACGGCAGCACGCTCTCTATGAAAGAACGCAAGGCAATGGTTGCCCGGAGATTTATAACCAGAAATGCTCCGAAGATTACCTCACTTATAGAGTCGATTTGTGCCGGTGATAAATCGACATTTACTGATTATGCAACACTCGTCGGACCTGTTCCGACAGAGTAAAGAAGAGGTTATGTTTAAAGCGGTTATATTCGATTTTGACGGTGTCATAACCGATTCGGAGGTTCTGCACCTTCGAGCTTTCAACCAGGTGTTGGCTCAGCACAACATCGAGATAACAGAAGAAGTCTACTACAAAGAGTATCTGGGCTTTACCGACCTTGATTGCTTTGAGTCCGTTGTCGATACAAACAAGCTCGGGCTCGATTCCGAGCAAATTAAAAATCTTATAAAGCAAAAAAACAAAATATTCGAAGAACTGGCAGCAAACGAAGCTACGATATTCGAGGGCGTGCCGGAGTTTCTGCAGATGCTCAGTGACAACGGAGTCCCGATGGCAATTTGCTCGGGGGCGGTTCTGGAAGAGATTGCACTGATATTGGAAAAGAGCCAACTGGGCCCTTTCTTCGAGGAGATAGTTTCGGCTGAGCAGATAGAAAAGGGCAAGCCGGATCCGGAGGGATTTCTGCTGGCATTAAAGAAACTTAACGAGGGGAGTCAAAATTCTATTGCTTCTAACGAATGTGTTGTGATAGAAGATTCACATTGGGGACTGGATGCGGCGAAAGCTGCCGGGATGCACACGGTCGCGATAACAAACACCTACGACGCCGAGCAATTAGGTATGGCTGAAAAAATCGTTGAGCGATTCAGTGAATTAACCATAGACGATTTACAACAGCTCTGCATTTGACTTTTTTATTTGCTCAATGAACTGCGGCGGATTTTACGCGAACCGGTTATCCAGATAAGCAATCTTGCAATCAGAAAGAGTGAAACGAAAACACCTATGTGCATAATGAACCAAGACCCCATTTCACCCAAACCCAGCCCACTTCCCAATAGAGAACGATTCAAAAGGACCAGAAACTTTACAGGTTGACCAATATAAGACAAAGGTATCGCCAAAGCAGCATAGACCAAACCCCAAATATACCAGCGCCGACGCAGACCTAATTGGAAGCAAAATATGATAAAGCCCATTCCAACCGAAGAAATAGTAAACGTTACCACAGGAGAAAACCTTAGATTCAAAGAAGGAGTTGCAAAAAACATCACAGGTTCCAGATAATTATATTCCCATATGTATTCACCACCTATTATGTGCACTACGATAAAAAAGAGCACAAAGCCAAGAGGCATGCCTATTAGAAAACCAGCTAGTAATCTCAGGCCCCAGCGTGGCTGTTGGCGTTTTGCCGTGAAATACATCAGCCATAAACACATAAAGGCAATAAGCACACCTCCAATTGTGCCAGCAATGATGCCTGAGTATAACGACCGACGCTTTCCTGTTCTGTATTGCGCCAAAGATAAGGCAATTTGCTCCCGATTCGGTCCTGCCGTGATGTTGCCGCGTAAACGGCTAATCCTGCCGATATATCTAAATACCTGCAGGAAAGCTGACTTGCCTAAAAGCAGCTTTAAGCGAGGTAATACTTTTTGCATCTCCGATGCATTAACTTCAACAAAATTGGAGAGCAGAAATCCCCTTTGAGAAATAGAATGTTGGTCAACGGGATACCAAGAGAAAATTACCAGGTCAATGGTTGTTTGACCGTGAAACGTAGACGATATCTCCAATGGATAGAAAACCTCTGAACTCTTGAATTCATATATTATCGGTTCGACACTTCGCGGATCGGGCCCTACTTCAATTACATCGAAGACAAAATAAGGACAGTTATATTCATTGAGATATTTAGCTATAAGTTCACGAATACTGTCGGGCAAAGATACCTGCCCCCCTGTTAATGCCTTGGCTTTTTCCTGGACCCAGTCTGCGAACTCATCCGGCCGATTTACTTTTACGACCGTTACGTCGTGAGCACCGAGACGCTGGTGGAAAGTTATATGAAAAGGCACACTTTCCGATGACTTTCCCAGACCAAGAGTTCTAGTTCTAGGCATTTGCAACTTGACACTCCGCCGAGCGAGTAATTTCTCAGCGGCTTCAAATGTTTTTCTGCTTCCCAGCGTAACATTCGGCTCTGAGGGAAGCGGAAGAAATTCGATGACGGTCGTTTTTCGCGATGATGAAACGTCGGTTCCCAGACAAAGTACTTGAGTACTGCCGTCCCAGCCGATGATTGCGCGCTGGCCGGACTCGGTGAGAGTGA
>JBARPZ010000517.1:0-1720 GCA_049643445.1 Sedimentisphaerales bacterium | reverse complement strand
TCACTCTCACCGAGTCCGGCCAGCGCGCAATCATCGGCTGGGACGGCAGTACTCAAGTACTTTGTCTGGGAACCGACGTTTCATCATCGCGAAAAACGACCGTCATCGAATTTCTTCCGCTTCCCTCTGAGCCGAATGTTACGCTGGGAAGCAGAAAAACATTTGAAGCCGCTGAGAAATTACTCGCACGTCGAGACGTGAGATTCTTCAAAAAGGGGAAACGTTCCGGAGGAGGAGGTGGTGGCTTTTTGGAAGGGGTTGAGCCTTTTCAAATAACTTTTCATCAGCGTCTTGGCGCGCACGACATAACGGTCGTAAAAGTAAATCGACCCGATGAATTCGCAGACTGGGTACAGGAAAAAGCCAAGGCATTAACAGGTGGCCAGGCATCTCTGCCCGATAGCATCCGCAAGCTTATAGCAAAGTACCTGAACGAGTACAACTGTCCTTATTTTGTCTTCGATGTAATTGAAGTCGGGCCCGACCCGCAAAGTGTCGAACCGATAATATACGAGTTCAAAAGTCCCGTAGTGTTCTATCCTCTCGAAATATCCTCCACCTTTCACGGACAGACGACCATCGACTTGATTGTTTTCTCCAGGGGCCACGTCAATCCAGATCCTTTCTGGACTCTCGGCTTTCAGGTGTCCTCTCTCGGAAGGGTGCAAGGTCCTGACATGAAGCGGGTTATGCCACATCTCGAAGGATTGCTTGGTGAACGTGCGTATGTTCAAGCTTTCAGATATAAGGGGGACATACAGCGTTTGAAGGGTAATATCTCAGTGGGTCTTCGCAGCGATAATTTTGTGTTCACCAGAGCCGAATACAGCAGAGCTAAATCCCGTTCCTTTTACGAAGGGCTCACATTTGGCACTATTGGCGGTGTCATTATTGTATTTGTTTCTTTATGGCCTATGTACTTTGCGGCAAAGCGCCAAAAGCCGCGATGGGTATTAAGACTACTGGCAGGTTTTTTTCTGGGAATACCACTTACACTTGGCTTGATCTTTGGCGGTGCCTACATATTGAGCAAGTTAATGATGTTGGAATATTTCTCACACATGCCTTCACTTATAATATTTATTATTTGTTCGATGGGAATGGGTTTCATAATATTTTGCTTCCAACTCGGTCTGCGCCGGCGCTGGTATGTTTGGGGTTTGGTCTATGCTGCTTTGGCGATACCTGTGTCGTATATTGGTCAGCCAGCGAAGTTTCTGGAACTTTTTAATCGTCCTCTCTTGGATAGTTAGCTTAATTTAGGTGAAATGGGGCCTTGGTTCGTTATGCACATGGCCGTTTTCGTTGCCCTATTTCTGATTGCAAAAGTTCTCATCTGGATATCTGGCCTGCGTAAAACCCGGCGCAGCTTATTGACCAGATAAAGCCGTCAGATACAGAGCTCATGCAAATCGTCTATGGTTAATTCGCTCAGGTTTGCAACGATTTTTTCAGCCATAGACAGTTGCCCGGGATTGTATGTGTTTGTTATCCCGACAGTGTGCATTCCGGCAGCCTTCCCGGCCTCCAGCCCCCAATGCGAATCTTCTATAATAACACACTCGTTGACAGCGATAGGATTTTGATTTCCTTTATTGAGTCTCTCTAATGCCATCAGGAATCCTTCCGGGTCCGGCTTACCTTTTGTTACCTGGTCGCCGGCAACTATCTCCGCAAAGAAATGGCCCAGCCCGGACTGTTCCAATATCAGTGCAATCTC
>JBARPZ010000516.1:0-6731 GCA_049643445.1 Sedimentisphaerales bacterium | reverse complement strand
AAACAGGACAACACCTGCAATTGTAGAATAAAAGCCAAGGTATGACCATTGAAACCGTATATCCAATCCAGTTACGACAGGAAGAATATAAAAGCCCGTGATGCCAAATGCAATCAGCAGGACTTTGTCCCAGGGCTTTGTGTCCTTCTTTTTCTCCCACTGTCCTCTATGGTTTAGAAGCTCAGGGTTAGCT
Organism: Sedimentisphaerales bacterium; assembly: GCA_049643445.1. Lineage (GTDB taxonomy): Bacteria > Planctomycetota > Phycisphaerae > Sedimentisphaerales > Anaerobacaceae > CS2-K091. The sequence goes on along the minus strand of JBARPZ010000516.1, from coordinate 6,538 downwards.
CTGTATACAAGCATTATGCCTCCAAACATACCAACAAAACTTACAACAAGGTAAACCCACCCCCCAGGTATGTTCATACGGCCCGCCGAAACAAACAACAACGCCACTTGTATAAAAGGGCCGAGAAAGGTCCCCACGAGAACTTTGACTCCGAATCTGTTAAGTTTTCTATTTCCCATAAGTTTCAAAAAGGAATTTGGCGGCATTTACTGGGCCGTTCCACTATTTCAATTGCTTTAATTTGGTATATCCGGCCGGTTTCGGCAAGGTTATAAACAGCTATAGTAAAATAAGTGTACTCATAACCTGGCAAATCCGGAATGAGTCCAACCTTCTAATTCAACGAACGCACACCTTAACCACATCAACGATTACTCAGAGATTACGCCCTGGTCTTACCGCCCGAAACGTTTATGACCGTGCCATGAATATATCCCGCCCGGTCGGAGGCCAGAAAGCATACTGTGCTGGCAACTTCGCCGAGCTTGCCGCTTCTGCCCAGTGGGATGGCAGCTTTCTTGTACCTTTCTCGAAGCTCTTCGATAGTGATTCCTCGCGTGTAGGCCAATGAACGTTCGTATTCTTCGGTACGAAGCGCCGTGGCTTCCAGTATACCCGGGGCCACGCCGACAACCCTGATATTATGTTTGCCCAGCTCCTTGGCCCAGGAACGGGTCAGATTGTAAATGGCTGCCTTCGTGGCCGCATAGACGCTTTGACCTTCCGAGCCTTCCATGCCTGATTCCGAAGCCATATTTATAATCACCCCCCCACTCCCTGACTTCATCATCTCCCTCGCAACAACCTGTGCACACAGAAAAACTCCCTTCTGATTTATTGAAACAACCTTGTCCCAAATCTCCTCGGTCAATTCCTCTTTGCCTGCCGGGTCAATAAGCAACCTTGGAATGTTTATCCCGGCATTGTTGACCAGTATATCAACGCTGCCAAAAGCGGCCAGAGTCGCCTGAACCATTTCGGCGACGCTTTCTTTGCTGGTCACATCCGTCGCCGTAGCAATGTGATTGCCGCCAAACTTGTCCTTCGAACCAGCGGCTACTTCTTTGGCGCCTTCCTCGTTTATATCAGCAACGACAACATTCGCTCCGACCTCAGCCAATCCTTCACAAACAGCTCTTCCGATACCACAGGCCCCGCCGGTAACGATTGCAACTTTTCCTTCAAGACTAAGCCAACTCATTCAGTTCAATCTCCTAAAGATTATTTATTTTCGCAGACTCACAGGTGAATCATAGCTTTAATTACACCGTCACGATAGCCGGCAACCAGGTCGAACGCTTTTTGCGTCTCTTCGAGTGGAAAATGGTGGGTCATCATGAAATCAACATTAACTTCTCCGCTTTGAATCAAATCCAGCGTCGCCTGGACACAATGATTCTGTCTGCGGATATAATTTATGGAAAGTTCTTTTCGCTTGAACGTATCAACATCAAAAGCGATGCGCTCCTTCCGGGCAGTTCCTATTATGACCAGTCGCCCCCCCGGCTTTAGTATATCGAAGGCCTGGTCCAGCGCATCCTGTTGGCCGCAGCACTCGATAACAACATCGAGACCGAGCGGTTCGGCCCCGACGATGTCTTGGACAATGTCAACACGGTCGGGATTGCCCGCCCAGCTAACGCCAACGCCACGCGCGGCTTCCAGACGCGCATCAATTTTCTCTGTTAAATATATTTTCTGTGCTTTCTCAGCTTTAGCCGACAACAAAACACTAAGACCGATAGGACCTGCGCCAAGAATTCCTATGCTGGCGCCTTCAGGAATCCGGGCCCGTTTGACCGCATACACAGCTATAGACAACGGCTCACAAAGGGCCGCCTGTTCAAGAGTAATCGCCCCGTTGGTTGGAAAACAACATTCCTCAGACATAACAATATATTCACACAAACATCCACCGCCCTGCCCGGGGCAGCCGAGGAAACGCAAATCTTCACAGGTATTCTCCCTGCCCATCCTGCACTGGTCGCACTTATGGCACGATACCGCGGGATCGACCGCTACCTGGTCGCCAACTTTAACGCCCGTTACCGAACTGCCGATTGCTTTAACAGTAGCCGAGCACTCATGTCCTATTATAAAGGGATACTCAACAATTTGTCTCCCGATTCGACCGGTCTCATAGTAGTGCACGTCGGAGCCGCAGACACCAACCCTTTCAACTTTCAACAGAACATCGGTATCTTGTTGTATCCTCGGCTGCTCCACATCCCGAAACTCCATTTGCCGTAAAGCCGTTAGAACCGCTGCTTTCATACATTTACCTTATTAAACATTGAATCTGAAATTGATGAGGTCACCATCCTGAACAACGTAGTCTTTACCTTCGAGTCGGATTTTGCCGGCTGCCTTGAGGGCCTTTTCACTGCCATACTCTCTTATTTCGTCAAAGCTGAAGGTTTCAGCCCTGATAAAACCTCGTTTGATGTCGGTATGTACCTTGGCCGCCGCATCATGTGCAATTGTGCCCTTCTTGATAGGCCAGGCGCGTAACTCATTTGAGGCAACCGTTAAGAAGCTGATCAAATCCAGTGCTGAATAGCAGCCATCGACGAATTTACTAATCGCCGACTCAGTAAGGCCCAAATCAGCCATAAATTCCGCCCTGCTGTCAGAGTCTAATTGCGACAGTTCATATTCGAGCTTCGCACAGATTGTAACCACCGGAACGGAAGAATCAATATGGTCGGCAAAATCGAATTTTGCTTCCATTTGATTCTCACCAACATTTACAGCAACAGCCATCGGCTTTAGGGTCAAAAAGCCGAGGGACTTAATCATTTCGCGTTCTGCATCTGTTTCGATAGCTGAGCTGATCGGCTTCTCCGATTCTATAGTCTGCTGTAATTTTTTGTATAAGGCCAATTCGGCCTTGTCTTGTGCCTGGGTCTTGGTGGGTTTATGGATCTGCTTTTCGAGCCTTTCTATGCGCGTAGCTACAAGCTCATAATCGGCAAGCAGCAATTCGGTTCGCAATTCTGCTAAATATCCGACTGGATTTATACTATTTCGATAAGACGGTACTGCGGGATTTTCAAATGCCCGTACAACCAGTACAAACATATCAACATTTCTTATCTGGTTCATCAGCCGTCTGGCTGCGGCCCGACCATGCTCATCGGTAAAGTTAAAGCCCGGCACGTCAAGACAGTCGATTGTTGCATGGGTCGTCTTCTTCGGCTTGTAGCACACGGTCAACCAATCGAATCTTTCGTCCGGGACGGCCACAATGGCTTCTTCAATAGTTGTTGAGCCAATTGGTGGAATCCCCTTGCCGCTTAAGCTCGCAAAAATAGTACTCTTGCCGGATTGTAACATACCGAGTAAAGCAACTTTCAATTAAGCAGCTCCTTCCTTATAAACACTGTTTCCATGACAGTCGTATGCCACAACGGCGGGAAAATCAACTACCTGTAATTTCCGAATGGCCTCAGCCCCCAAATCTTCGTAGGCGATTACCTCGGCAGCAACAATGTGCTTGCTAAGCAAAGCCCCTGCCCCGCCGATAGTAGACAGATGTACTGCACCGTATTCTTTCAGGTCCTCTCTAACTTCACTACCTCTATATCCTTTCCCGATCATCGCCCGCAGGCCCTTGGCAATCAGCTTGGGGCTGAAAGCGTCCATTCGTGAGGAGGTGGTCGGCCCGGCGCCGCCGGTCACTCGTCCGGGCCGGGCCGGTGTCGGCCCGACGAAATAAATAATCGCACCTTCAAGTTCGAACGGCAGCTCGCGCCCGGCTTCTATCGACTCGAACAATCTCTTATGCGCCATGTCCCGAGCGGTATAGATTGTACCGGTGATAAGGACCTGCTCACCGGCTTCCAACGAGCGTACGTCAGCTTCGGTCAGAGGCGCCTGTAATTTCTTTATTTGATCCATATATTCTTATATACTACAAATAAAGCCTAAAAGCCATAAACGATTTTATAACCATTCACCGGCAAGTTTACACAGCAGCACAACAAGTGTCAAACAGTCAGCTCCTCATTCTAATTGCTGCAAAGACTCCCAAACCTGCTTGTCTGCAGCAGGGCTGACATTACAAACGAAGGAAAAGGTCACGGAGTATGATTTTCGCGATTTTGACTCAAAGTGACAAGAAAGAAACCAGATAACCTTATTACGAATACAATTTACCAGCCGCAGACACAGCCAAAAAATCGAGGAACACTTATCCACCTGTCCCTATAAAGGCCCAAAATCCCCGAAAAACGCCCTTAAGGCTGATAAATTAATAAAGTAAAAGCTGCAAAATTACGCATTTACAATAATAATGTGGTGTTATATCAACCGATAATGTTATAATGGGTACATAATTCAAATTTAAGGAGCAGACTGTTAGGACCTTCTAAGGGTGATCATTTTCGAAGAAATATATACACTTAATAACCTAACTTTCATTTATCATTTCAGGATATAGTTCTTTAGGCAGGCTGAGCAATGACAACGTTCATGAAAGGAGTATGAAAACATGGCAGAACAACGAAAAGCACAGGTAAGAATAATTGTCGTAATAAGCTTTTTCCTCGTCCTGATTTTCGGCGGCGTGGTTGGAGCCAGGACGGTCGTAAAGGTCGCCAAGCACATCGTTAAAGGCTCGGGCGTCACCAAGGAACAATTGGAGGAACAATTCAAAAAGATTAAAAAGACCTGGGACAGCGCCGATGTCAAGCATGTTCAGGTCGGTGGTGTCGACGAGGTCAACGACGTCAACGAAGGCAAGGTCGCAGGCGCGATGAATATTTATGGAACGCCTCTGAAGGTTGACCCTCCGGGCAATCCGGGGATTTGTTATAACCGAACGCATATTGTAATAGGGCCCAATGCACCCAATGACACCGGTGCACACGAAGCCGGCCACTTCAACGACGCCTACCCCGATGACTGCAACACCGAGCACGGCGACCCCTGCGGAACTTATCCCGGTGATTCGAACTACATGGGCTATGACACAAACGGTAACGGCCAGATAGATCCAAACGATTCAAATAATATTATGTTCCCGGGCACAGGACGGACCGGAAGCGAAACCGACCCCAATCAGAAAAAAAGATACGGCGATAATGCCAAAAAATGGGTTGCGTCGCAGAATGCAATAGCAGGTGAACGCGGCAGCGACGACCCCGACACGGTCGGGGATGCAGAGCACAGCACAATCGATATTACAAACACTACGGTTTGGGGCATTGGAACCTCTTTCGACGATTATCAGATGAGTTTCAAAATGCTTCTGCAGGAATACCCCAATCCAGACACAGGTGGGCCGCCGGTGTTGTTGGGCTTTTTCATTGAGTCGGACCAGTCGTGCGAAACGGGTGAGCCGCCGGAGGGACTTGATATCTATGTGGGCTATGATACGTTGGTCGAGGAACCTGTCTTCATGATATATGAACCTCTCGGAGGATGGGTGCACTCGGACCCGAGTCTTATCGAGGTCGAAACACAATACATGGAGTTCGACGGGCCGTTCGAACCCATACCCATCGGCATAAAACTAACTGTGCCTCTGTGGACCATAAAGCCATGCTGCGGCGATCTGCTGTCATTCAAGGCCAAGGCCGAGTCCATGGATGGATTTGTCGATCTGGCGCCGGACTTTGGTCTGACAACCATTCTTACAAAGCCCCTGCCGCCACCGCCGCCGACAGTTGAAGGTGACCTGGATGAAGACCTCGACGTCGACATGAGCGACCTGGCCATCCTGCTCGGAAACTACCTGGAAGGAATTGAATAATTCGCTGACAGACATATAGAAAAATGGTGTGCTGTGCACAGCACACCATTTTTCTGTCATTCCAAACGGAGCAAAGCGATGTGAAGAATCTCGTTTTGTGTTTTTGAATTTCATTAATTCGAATTTGTTTAGGATTGAGAGCTTAGGATTTAGGATTTCTTACGCCTCATCTCCGATAAACGCTATACGCTAAAGATTGTATTCCTTGATCTTGCGATAGAGTGTTCTTTCACCGATGCCTAAGATATTCGCCGCCTTTTCACGGTTGCCCTTCGTCTTGGCCAACGTATCCATAATAGCCTGATTTTCTAATTCGTTCAGTGACACACTACCCGAACCGGCCGGTGCCCCGGCCCCGGCTGCCAACTGGCGTCTCTGATATATTTCAGGCGGCATGTCCTGCACGTCGAGCTTGTCCCTGTCGCACATTACAACCATCGTCCTGATACAGTTTCGAAGCTGGCGAATGTTGCCGGGCCAGTCAAAGTTCATAAGAATCATCAAGGCAGCTTCCGTTATGCCGGCCACTTCCGAGCCTGTCTCTGCTGCTGCTTCTTTGAGAAAATATTCTACTAAGACCGGTATATCATCCGCCCTGTTCCGCAGGGCCGGCAGGGTAATGTTGACCCCCTTGATTCTAAAGTACAAATCCTGTCTGAATTTTTTCTGCTCTATAAGCTCCGTCAAATCATGGTTTGTTGCGCTGATTATGCGCACATCAACTACAATTTGTTTATGGGAGCCGACCGGTATAACAATACCATCTTCGATGACCCGCAAAAG
>JBARPZ010000515.1:0-4829 GCA_049643445.1 Sedimentisphaerales bacterium | reverse complement strand
GGATAGGTGAATGTGGAAAAGGTGTCAAAATAGTAAACTCTGCAATATCTACCTCATTTTCGCATAGAAAATCCACGAGCCTTTTAATGGAATCAACGTCCTGCTCATCCGTCCCGAGAATAATGGTACCTTCAACGCCGATCCCAAAGTCTTTCAGCATCTTGATTCGGTCACGTATCATATCCGAAGTATCAAAAATAGCCTGATATACATACCAGCATCCAGCTTCCGCAGCCAGTTTCAATACTTCTTCATCATACAGAATGGGGTGCGAAACCCATTTTTTCTTGAGCGGTTTCATTGCCCTGAACAATTCGATAAGCCAGTCGCGATCCTGCGCCAGAGAATTGTCTACGATAAAGAGCCGATTATTGTGAATTTGTTCCATTTCCTCGATAACCTTATCCATCGGGCGAGGCCTGAATTTTCTACCCCCAAGAAAACCGCTGCAACAGGGGAAGCAATTGAACTTGCACCCTCTCGAGGCGTGAACCAAATCCAGCATCTGTACACCCCTGTAATTATAAAGCTCCCGCTTGAGAATATCTCTTCGAGCCGGCCCAACAAGTCCAAGATCAGGAAAATTATTCATATAATCATAGAGCGGCTTTAACCTACCATTTATAAAATCCTCAAGGACCTCAGAGAAGCGCCCTTCCACCTCGCCAAGAAAGACAGAATCAGCATGCTGAGCAACTTCCTCGCTATGTAGAATTGTGGATATCCCCCCAAAAATAACCGGAACTTTCCTGGCACGAAATTCGGCCGATATTTCGAATGCCCGGGGGAGTTGGCAGGTCAGCATAGTAGATATGGCTACCAGATCAACATGTTCATCATATTTTATTTCATCGACATTATCATCCTCAAAGATAATATCCACCTCCTCCGGTATCGCTGCCGCAAATACGACTGGTCCATGTGGTGGAAGATGAAATTCCGTCTGTCGATCAAGTTTAGGCCATGTTGGATATACAATTTTCAATTTCATAACTGCAATTCCGTAAATCTGTTATGGATTAATCCTCTCATTAAATCAACCAGGTCGGATATCTCACTACCATTATACAATAACTCAGAATTATTAAAGACAAGCAGGCTGTTATTCTTCGTCTTCTGCATTACTAAAAAAACAGCACCCGGCTTACATTCCGTATCAACCGAATCCATACCGGCTTCGATATTACAATAGCCTGCAACTACTCGCTCGCACAAGCCGTAATGGAGTAACTTAATTCCTCCGACAATCCCATTCATCATATCTGATATTGTCTGACTGAGTACCATGGCCGGACCGGTAAAACCATACAGAATTGACACCTCCCCCAGCATACAATTAGGCAAAGTATAAGCGAACAAATTTGGACTTGCCAACAATCCCATCTGCGGTAAAACCGTATGGAAGTACTTGTTATCGACATCAGCAGAACCAGTCACAGTTGAGACGATGATTGCAGTCGTCTTATGGGCCTCTACCGTATCTATACCAGCATCTTTCAATGCCAGTGAAGCAGTGATTAGGCCGGCCTTACTGTAATTATCAAGCCTTCCCCAACGCTGGTCAGGGCTTGTTGTAAGTAATTCCCGTCGTAACTCGGGTAGAGCTCCTTCAGGCATTGAAAAATCTTTGCTGTCGCTCATACAGCCAATACCCGATGCAGTTATCCAGGCACCACCCATAACGACAATATTTGTGTTGCTCATGCTTTCTCTATAATAAGAGCGGTATTAATACCGCCAAAACCGGAATTCGTAGTCAATGTATATGTGCCATCAATCCTTTGGGATTCCATTGTCACATAATCATCAATCTTTGGTTCCGGCTTTTGCAAGCCGGTTACGGGGGGCACTATCTGCTCCCGCAGAGAACGTGATGCCACTATAACCTCGATAAGCCCACACGGGCCCAGAGAATGTCCAATTGCACCTTTTATTGAATAGACGGGCGGCATCGCATCGCCAAAAACCTGCCGAAAAACAGCTATTTCCATGGCATCATTATGGACAGTACCTGTTCCGTGCCCGTTAATTGCCGCAAGAGCATTCGGCGGTATTGACGCTTTTTCCAGGGCATTATGAATCGCTCGTTGAAGGCCTTTGCCTTGACGGTCAGGCGCTGTTATGTGATGAGCATCAGAAGATATTCCCCAGCTCTTGATAATTCCCAGGCTTGACTTGTTTTCCTGTAACAGCTTTTCCTCGCTCATCAGAACAATATAACCGGCCGCTTCCCCGAGTATCAAACCATCGCGGTTCACGTCAAATGGGCGACTTGTGTTCGGCGACATTACCTTAAGTGCAGAAAAACCCGAAAAAACGAATTCCGACACAATATCGGCTGCCCAGACCACAACCTCATCGGTTTCGCCATTTCCTATCATCTCAGCAGCCCACAAAATCGCTGTGCTCGCTGAAGTACAAGCGGTATTAACATTATATCCAGAGCATTTAATGCCCAACCGCTTCACAAGGAAATCCACCATTGGGGATGCAGAAATGTCACCGGAATCCCTCTCCGATGTTTTTATGTATTTTTCAAGTAATTCAATATTATCTTTTGTTGTTGCAGTCAAAAGAACAGTATTGGCACCGGCTCGAAGATCTTTTCGACATAGTTTTTCAAGAAGTGCGGTAAACCGCTGACCATGTGGAACGGAATCTAAATCGGTAACACAACCAGCCACGCAATTTACGTAATTCTTCGTTTCAAAACGGCGAACCTGTTTAAAACCACATTCCTTTGCCAACAGGGACTTCCACAGAACTTCATCTCCATCGCCAAAACAGGTTACACAATCGTAATCTGAGATATGTATATTGGTCAAACTAACAATCCCTTTTTCCACTTTTCCATAAAGTCTGCATAAAATGGCGGTGGAGAGAGTAATAACTCGAAACTTTCGTCCAACATGAGCTGGACCGTATACCCTGTACAAACGACCTTTTCGTCCTTGCGAATAATGTATTCATAATTTATTCTTGCCGCTTCGGACCAGTGCAGGATTGCTTCTATTTCTATTTTATCTTCAAAGAAAAGAGGCTCAAGATAATCCACACCCAACTGTCTTATGGGAACTGGAAGCTTATTACGTATAAAATCAGAGTAACTTACGCCATACCTATTACCAAGAGCCACACGTCCTTCCTCAAAGTAACCCGGATAGCGACCATGCCAAACGATTCCTATTGAATCAACTTCTTCAAAACGAACCTGACGTTTAATTGTAGTGTGCAAGGGTGCCGGAGCATTCGGAACAGGTTGAAAATACGGTTTATTCATCTTTTAGTCCTGTTTGTTTGTCAGAGTCAGAATAAGTTTGCTCGCCGGATTTCCTTCCGTCTCCAGAGTGCATTTACACGTAATAGAACCCGGCTGTTCTTTAATGGTCCATATCACCGTAACAGGAATTCCGGGAGTGATAACTTTCATGTACTTTGCCCGGCTGAGTTTGGTAACATCAAATTCCTGTCCCATTTGTTCAGCTACAGCTTCCCGAGCCATCATGATCTGTATGACTGCTGGTAAAATCGGATTCTCAGGAAAGTGCCCCTGAAACCCCAAAAAATCCGAAGGAAAGATGTATGTCTTTTCCCAGCCTCCCTCCGTTTTCTGAGCAGACTCGATACCACAACCCCTGATCTCATCGTTCATATTCTTCATTTCTGTTTTGCCGCCAAAAACGAAACAGTGAGGTATGGTAATAATGTAAGAGCGCAAAGCAACGAAGGGACAATTCCCGCTGCTACTGTTATTCCAATAGAGTTCATAGACGGATGACGGGCTATTATTAATGAGCCAAAACCAACAAAAGTAGTCAAACCGGAGACAAGGACGGCATTACATGTTGCAATATTCGACTCCTTAACACAGGTACAAACAATAAAAATACCATAGTCTGCCGCCAAACCAATGACAAGGACCGCTGCCACCATATTGAAAAGATTCACCTTGATACCGCTTACCGACATAATCGCTGACATAATGAGAATGCCGGCTAACACCGGCAAAAACGCAAGTATGAGCTTTTTGCCATTCCTGAACAGGATAAATAATAAAACAAAGATTATGATTATTGCCAAACTGAAAAATTGCGTAAAATCGCTGACCGTTGCACGATTCAATTGCATACTGAATTGCCGATTGGATACAATTTTAATATCCTGTTCCATTTTCTGTAGAAACGTTGTAACGGCATCATCATCCGGAACAAAAGTCAGGACAGCAAACTGACCATCTTTCAGTTCAGCGACAAAAGGTGAAACAAGTTTGTCATTGCATTCCTTTTCAAAATCATCCAACGTAAATATGCCCGGTGGTTGACCCAGCCATTGCAGAAAAGACTCGAAAGCAGCAGATGTAAAACCATATCGCAGGCCTTGTTGTTCCAGGTTCGTACGCAATGCGGCTTTCCTGTCTGAATCATTCCAGAAATCACTCCACCGTTTCAGGTTTTGTTCCTGTGCCTGCCGGGAAGGTATCAAAGAAGCCAGACTTAAAAATTCAACCTCCGGCATTTCATGCTTGAATTTTCGAAAGAGCAAGTCGTTCTTTTGCAGAGCTTTTTCCTGAGATTCGGCGGCACAAAACACAAGGGCCTGCTCTCTTACACCCCCCCATGTATCTTTGATTTGTATTTCATCTTCTAATACATCTTCCGGGATCATACCGATGCTTCTAATATTGCCATCGAAGCTTACACGTGTTGCAGGTATAACAGCAACAAGTGCTATGAATATCCATAACGGCACGATAAAAGCCCGTGCCCGTGGTAACGACAACTTTTTCAGACTCAACACAGGGCGGGCCGGCATCAGATGGGGCATCACAA
>JBARPZ010000514.1:0-2102 GCA_049643445.1 Sedimentisphaerales bacterium | reverse complement strand
GGGAACCAACGACTACGACAAGCTGCTGTCGATTATAATGAATCCATGGACTGCTCAAAAATTTAGACAAAGCCTAAAGGATGAAAATTTCAGGGCCAAGGAAGAAATCGAAAGCCTGATAACTTATTTGGAGAATAAAGAACCTGTCATTGATCAAAAAACTCCCTCTGAGCAGAAAATTCTGGAACATAAACAATGGAGCCTGGTTGTTCAACACGCCAGAGTCCTCTTGCAGTATATTGAGTTTCGGAACCTCATGTCAAATAGATCAAAAGCTACTGATTTTCGTGACAAAGGTATGGCCGAGAACGTGCGCTGGCTTGTGGATTACGAAAAAGGAGCTAAGATAATTCTGTGGGCAGCCAATCCTCACGTTATGGCAACACCCGGCTCCGGGTGTATGGGTGACTACCTTCGTCGGACCTTCGGTAAAGACATGGTGGTCTTTGGCCTGCTTTGCAATCGAAATTCGGAAGGACTTTTACCTGACGATACAGATCAAGGATACGGAGCGCCAAAGGGATCTGTGGAAGCCCTTCTCACCGAAGCGGGGCTCGATATGGCTGTTGTCAATCTTCGCTCCCTACCCAAAGGAGCTGTCTCCAAATATTTCAATGCACCGCGTAAAACAGGCACCATATCTTGCCTGCTTCCCTGGGCCTACGACGCCATACTGTTCATCGAATCAACAACGAATGCGCGCTTTGTGAAAGAAGGCTTTCTCCGAGGAGCTGCCGAAAGGCTTCCAACCCCCTCCAATCTTGACTTTGAAGAGCTCGAAGATGGAAGACCAAAAGACTGGAGAGCCCAGAGTGGTCAATCGCGTCTCGAATTTCAAACCACAGTTTCGCATGATCAACCGTATAAAGGAAAGACATGTGGCATGATAAAGAGAGTCCCGGGCAGACCTTTCGGTGAACCCTTTGGCAATATCTCGCAATGTATAAAGGCGTCTGATTTCAAGGGAGAAAAGATACGGTTTTCTGCAGCTGCTCGTATCAGTGAAGGGATTGCCTACCTATGGCTTTCGATAGATGTTAGAAATGCTCCGAACATTTCTCAGCAACGGATCATTACTTCAGACCAATGGCAGAAATACAGTCTCCTGACGGAGGTCCCACAAGACGCGTTTAGGATAACATACGGATTGGCATATGTAGGGCAAGGTGCAGCTTTCATCGATGACGTTACAATTGGAAATTCAAATTAATTCCGAGAGGAAGAAAGGAGCACGAAAATCAGTCGGAATGCGCTTGTCAAGGATTAACAGGACCGATTTGAATGCTTAAAATTAGTATTTTTCGATTGTTTTATTCACCCTCCACTAAGCTTATATTTAGGCAGTGTATGGATTTTGGAATTTGCCTTATCTGACCAGTTGCACTAATTTTTTACACTTACCAAGTTGAGGGGATGATTCTGGTTAGTTATCCAGACTTCCAAACTGACTATTCCAGCTTCGGAGAGCAGGTAAACGCAAGCTGGGTGACAAGTATCCGGACACGTTAGAGACCACGAACGACTTTGACGTGCTATACAAAGAGCACGGTCACTACGACAAGGCAGAACCACTGCTAATTTAGGCGGTTGAAGGCCGCCGTTTCAAACTGGGTGACACCTACCCACACACGTTAGAATAATTGAACAACCTGGTCGAACTCTACGAAGCCTGGGGCAAACCGAAAGAGGCTGAGGAGTGGCGAGAAAAACTGCCGCAAACGGAAGCTGTTGAACAGTGACAGGGCATCCATAAAATTACCGCATTTTCGTAAATTGACGGCTACAACTTGCCTACAACCCAAAAGGCCGTTATCTGCCAATTCGTGGAAATGCCTATTTCGTAAGTGTCTCATCGTCAAGGTGTTACAAAAATAGTAAAAATTGGCAACGTTTTCACTGCTTTTTATCTCTCGAACTTTTTCATATATTCGAGGAACTTTTTGGCCGTTCTGTCCAGATTTTCGATGTCGCCTCCGCCTTCTAAGACCTCACACATCTCGTATGCGATGTATCCCTGATAGCCGATTTCCCTGAGCGTATTGAAGAATGTCTCGTAATCAATAAAGCCTTCTCCTATCGGGACCGCTCGAATTAAGGTCTCG
>JBARPZ010000513.1:0-2269 GCA_049643445.1 Sedimentisphaerales bacterium | reverse complement strand
GCCCTTATGTTACACCGGATGGCCTGACCCTCCTCTTTCACTCTGATCGTAATGGGTCTTTTCAGATATTTAGGGCAACACGACAGTCCCTAACCGAGCCTTTCGGAAATGTCGAGCATCTGTCACTTTTTGATACACCGCAGGGCTTGAGCTGCCATCCCAGCATGAGCAGTGACGGCAGCGCCCTGTATTTTGTAAAACAGCTCGGTGGTGAAAGTTCAATGCGAGATATTTATGTATCCTACAATCCGTACATGGTTGCCGTAAGGAGAATTGAGAATGCAATCGCCGAGAAGCTTGACGCCCTGGACAAGGTCAACGAGGCCCTGGAAAAAGAATGGACCGCCTACGATGCGCTTCAGGAATTACTTGAAAGCGGGGATTACGGCGACTTGAATAAAGGCGACATAATCACAGCTATGCAGAAGGTTCATTCTTCGATTCAACACGAAGAGCTCACGATAAAGGCCCTCGATAGAAGCATTGAAAAGCTCGAAGATGCGCTGGCGGCCTTAGGCTGGCAACCCCCTTTGCAGCCGGTCCCATAGTGGATTGGATGCAAAAGCGAAGGTTTCGTTGGTTCGTTAATAATGCCCTCCTGAGTTCATCCTGTTGCTCAGGTTGACATTGTTGGAGAGCCTCTTAACGCATAGGAAACCTGCTGCATAAAACTTTTACTTTGGCCTGTGTCTGTTCTCTCAAAGACTCGGCTATTCTGCATTCACCGTCGCTTACAATTTCTACCCTCTAATCCTTTGGAGAGGCTGATTCGGGCTTTGTAGGGCTGTTTGCGTCAGATGGGCAGTTTCCATGATGGTCCGGCCATCGAAAGGGCCGTTTCTGGCCAATCCCTTCCGTGGCATAAAATTAAATTTGCACGTAATACCTGACACTATCATCGGAAAATAAATCATTGATTAAATAAAGGGAGAAGGTATAATGCTTTTTGATTCAGAAGTTATCTGCTGAAATACAAGTTAAAGGAAAGGGTTTCAAATATGTCTAACAACAAGCTCAAACAAGCGTCCCTTGCGGTGGGGGCTGTGGCATTGACCGCAGAGACGGCCGGTGCCGCGAAGACAAAAGCTGTGGATGAATTGATTGTCAAGCTCAAGGACAAAGATGACAAGGTACGAGCAGAAGCATTGCTCAGCGCCGGAGGAATCGGAGCTCCGGCGGTCAAGTCCCTGGCTAAGGTGATGGCAGATAAGGACGTCGAAGTTAGCCGTGCGGGCAAGCGTGCATTGTGGAAAATCGTACGGCACACCGGCCGGCCCAAAGCCAGGGATGAGAAAAAAGCAGTCATTACTGAGCTGGTTGGTCTTTTGGACGATGACCAGCCGACGTCGGTGCGACGCGAAGTGCTCTGGATGCTTTCCGAGATTTGTGAGAGGACGTCCATTAAGGCGATTGCCGCCCTGTTGTCGAACAAGGAACTGCGTGAGGATGCCCGGATGGTGCTGCAGCGTATTCCCGGCAGGCGGTCTCTTGCAGCGCTCAAAGACGGATTGGAAAACGCACCGGAGGACTTCAAGCTCAACATCGCGCAGTCGCTGCGAAAGCGCGGCGTGGAGGTTCGTGGGCTTGCCTGTGTAAAGCTGGTACCCTCAAAGAAGACGAACGTTAAGCCGTTGAAGTAAAATGGTGCGGTGGAAAGCAGTTTCAAAACAAAACTAATGTAATATTCTGGCATTAAAGCGGAAAGGTGATAGAACGATGAAACGAAAAAATCAACTCAACAGGCGTGAATTCTTAGCTGGTGCTGCTGCGGGCGCAGCGGCAGTGAGCTTTCCATATTTGATTCCGTCCGGCGCGCTGGCAGCGCGGGGCAGAGGCGGGGCGAATGAGCGATTGACAATGGCCCATATTGGTGTCGGTGGAATGGGTGGGTACCACCTTGGAGATATGGTGAAAAGGCGCGACAAAGGCGAGGTTAATATTGCGGCGGTCTGCGATGCGGATGAGAACCGGCTGGCGAATGCCGTGAAAACAGCAGGTAAGGGCGTGCAGCCCTACCGTGACTATCGTTACATCCTCGAACGCAAAGACATCGATGCAGTTGTTATTGCAACGCCGGACCACTGGCATGGTGTCCAGATGGTCCACGCGGCCGAATGCGGCAAGCACGTCTACGTGGAGAAACCGGCCTGCTGTACAATCGAAGAAGGCAAGGCGATGGTTGCCGCGGCCAAAGAGAACAAGATATCGGTCCAGGTTGGTTCGCAGGGCCGTTCCCAGCCGGAAGCCTATCTGGCTCATCGATACCTCG
>JBARPZ010000512.1:0-5714 GCA_049643445.1 Sedimentisphaerales bacterium | reverse complement strand
GCATCTTCCGGCGTATCGGCGTTCGTCCGGACCCCAAGCCTGCGAATCCCGTCACAAATCTGCATAAACTTACCGAAGTCGCCGCTCATCGTCGGCTCCACCGTCCCTAATTGCCCCGTCATGACCTCACCGGTCGAACCGTCAAGACTAATCCAGTCTCCTTCCTTAACCGTCAATTTACCCACATCCATCTTCCCGGTTTTGTAATTAATATGCAGCGCGCTCACCCCCGCCACGCACGATTTACCCATCCCGCGTGCAACCACCGCCGCATGGCTCGTCATTCCGCCGCGGGCCGTCAAAATACCTTCCGCCGCATCCATCCCGCCGATATCTTCCGGGCTCGTCTCGATTCGCACGAGGATGACCTTTTTACCCTTCTTTTTCCACGCCTCCGCAGAATCGGCGTTGAACACAACCTGCCCGACCGCCGCCCCCGGCGACGCCGGAAGACCCTTGGCAACCACATTTCGCTTCGCCTTCGGGTCAAAGTGAGGATGCAGCAGACGGTCCAACTGCTCCGGCGTTACCCGGTTGACTGCTTCTTTCTTCGTTATCAGTCTCTCGCCGACCATATCCACCGCGTTTTTGACCGCAGATTCAGCCGTCCGCTTCCCCGTCCGAGTCTGCAGAATATAAAGAACTTTATTCTGTATCGTAAATTCCATATCCTGCATATCTTTGTAATGCTTCTCCAGCCTCGTCATAAGGCCAGTCAATTGCTTATAAGCCTTTGGCATCCGCCTGTTTAATTTCTTCAACGGCACCGGCGTCCTGATACCCGCCACAACATCTTCACCCTGTGCGTTCATCAGGTACTCGCCGTAGAACTCCTTTTTGCCCGTACTCGGATTTCGCGTAAAGCAAACGCCCGTTCCGCAGTCCTCGCCCATATTACCGAAGACCATCGCCTGAACGTTCACCGCCGTCCCCAACAATCCGGTAATGTTATTCAACCTCCGGTACGTTACCGCACGGGGTGTGTTCCACGAACCAAGCACCGCATTGATCGCATGCGTCAACTGGTCCCGCCCGTCCTGCGGAAAAAGCTGGCCGACGTGTTTTTTGTAAACACGCTTATATCCGGCAACAACCTCTTTCAATTGCTCGCCACTAAGCTCGTTATCGACTTGCACTTTGGCCTTTTTCTTGGCCGCTGCAATTACTTCTTCGAAATGGTCATGGTCGCAGCCCATCACAACATTACCGAACATATCGATAAAGCGGCGATATATATCGTATGCAAACCGCGCATTGCCCGTCTTCTTGATAATCCCCTCAATCACGTCGTCGTTCAGACCCAGATTAAGGACAGTATCCATCATGCCGGGCATCGATACGGCCGCACCGCTTCGCACGCTCACCAATAACGGATTCGCGGGATCGCCGAGCCTGGTGCGCATTGCTTTTTCGAGCATGGCGACGTTCTTATCGACTTCTGCGGCCAGGCCTTTGGGCCATTTGCCGCCGGTCCTGTAATATTCGCTGCATACTTTGGTGGCGATGGTAAAGCCCGGCGGGACCGGAACGCCGATGTTGGTCATCTCGGCCAGGTTCGCGCCCTTGCCGCCTAAAAGCTCCTTCATTGTTGCATTGCCCTCGGCTTTGCCACTACCAAAGAAATAAACTCGCTTTTGTGCCATTCTATAAAACTCCTTTCAATTGACCGAAAAATTCACAATATATAAAACTCGAACCGCAGATTGTAGCATCTTTTATAAATATATCAAGGACTTCTCTGTAATATATGATTCTAAGATTTCTCGTTCCATCCCCTCATCCACTTTATTATCTTATCGGCCAGCCGCCGTGGTGGGAATTGCATCGTGTATAATATCAGAAACATCTGAGGGATTCTTTGAGACCGCCCAAGACCAAGTGTTAAATCCGCCTTGATCATTAACGGCTCTGACCCATTCGTCTAAAAAGGCCCGCTTTGTTTTATCTTCTTGAGAATCACGTCCTTTTACTTCAAGCACAAGAAAATTGCCCGACTTTAACTGAATGATGAAGTCGGGCCGGTATTTCCTCACCACTCCCTTAAAAGTGTAAAGGATTTCAAAGCCGATGTGGTCATTTTTTACCCACGCCCGCACGTTTTCATTGTTGTCAAGATGGAATGATTCTGTTGCCTCCCATGTGCTATCGAAGACGCAAAAGTTTATATGTGATTTTTTCGTGTATTCACAAGGTTTACCCGTGTACCAAGTTCTCATATCGCCGGATGAGCGGATAGGATTATCACGGTCAAAGACCGGCTCAAGCGTCTCAACATTATTGTGCCTGATAGCATCTGCTATATGCTGGACAACCTTATTCATATTGAGAGTTATTATTATCCGGCGTCTGAAATCGTCCTGGTGAAACAGGGATGGAGTAATCTGAATCTTGCCCTTAGAGATAAACTCCCCGACAATCCGAATTAGCTGTGCCAGCAGGTACTCCTTATTGCCCTTCCAGTTTTTCTGAATCTGGTCGTAGTTATCTCTGGCTACTTCAAAAATAATTCGTTGCATTCGTTGCTCTCGGCCTAACTTCTCAAGGTCAATCTGGGAAATCTTAGTAATATCAGGTTTGCCGTCAATTATTGGAGCTAATTCAGCGAGTTGTGCTGTTTCAAAAGCATTTAATTCTAATGGTCGTACCTGTTCCCAGTTTATAACAAGTCGAGGCCGATATACACGGTCTATACGAATAACATTGGGCCAGCGGATTTCAAATTCCTTTTTCTCGGCCAACGGCTCTATTGCCGTCTTAGGTGTTGGCGGTGGGGGTGGGCCATTTTCATCTGTTGATTCATGAGGAAGAAATGTAAAGGGCACACCGAATATATTGACATATTCGGGTCTATAGAAACCGTTTTCGTCAAAGTCCGTGTAAGATGTTCTTCTCAAACCTCTGCCTACTACCTGTTCGCAAAGCAACTGGCTGGTAAAAGCACGTAGGCCCATAATATGAGTCACAGTTTTTGCATCCCAGCCTTCAGAAAGCATTCCGACTGAAATTACTTTCTGTATCTGTTCCCCAGGCTCACCTTTTTTACCTACGGTATCCACTGCTTTTCTTAGTTGCTCAGCAAGTTGTGCTTTTGTCAATTTTCGTACAGGTTTTTCTTCTTCTGTTTCTTCATCGGAAAAACCAACAGACGGCAATGCTTCATCCTGGGCTTCAGCCATATTGAGCACTTTCGAGTCAATATGAAGTATCCGCTCAGGTATGCAAAGCTCGTCTATATGTATTTTCTTATGGTCAAAGGCATATTTAATTCGAGCGGCTGTGTATGTTGTATTTGCTACAGAAATCATTACAGGCGGAGTTAGCTGATTAGTTTCTTGCCATTTTTCTGCCGTCTTTAACCAGTCAATACCCAAAAGATAGTACCCGTTTATCACCAGGTCGGGAAGCGGTTCTTGCGGCTCAGCCTTGCGGTTTATGTCATCTTTCACAGTTGGGTCTTGATAGATATGGTATAGCTTTGGCTTATATGTTTTCGCATCCGGTACAGCATCGTCTCTTACGACTACACGGGGTGTCTTTACCAAGCCGGACTCAATCGCATCGTTCAGCCCGAAATCGCTAATCACCCAGCCGAAAAGCGTTCCTTCGGAAATCCGCTTACCGGATGGAGCAGAAGGAGTGGCTGAGAAATCAAAGCAGTTGAGAATACCACGTGTTTTATGGATTCTGTCAAGACCACCTACCCAAATGGTTGCTTCCTCAGCACTATCCTTCATATCCCGCATTCGCTTATATTTCCCAACCGCTTCGACATTGACGCGCCAGGCGTGGTGGGCCTCATCGTTGATAACAACGATGTTTTTGGCCTTAGACATATCGTCCAATACTTCTCGTACATAGGCTTCATTGCTTTTAACACCGCGTTTGTCAACGCTTCGTTTTCTGGCAATCTGTTCTTCGGACTCCCAGCCTAACTTGTGCCAATTGAGAATGCGTACTTTGCCCTGACGTAATTTTTCAATCATACCTGCTGGCACAACGCCGAACTCATCATAATAATTTCCCTTTCCGAAGGGCTGTAAAACCTTGAGCCGCTCTTTTACTGTAAGACCAGGTGCTATAACCAGAATATACTTTGAGAACCTTCTATCCTGTGGATATATAACTTTGCTCAACACCTGCCACGCAATCAGCATATTCATAACAACGGTCTTGCCGGAGCCGGTTGCCATTTTTGAGCAGAGGCGTACTAAATCATCGTCTTTGGGTATATCAATTCCCACCTTTTCGGAAGCTGGTGCTTCAATAAGCCAGATAAGCGTTTCAATCGCTTCAAGCTGACAGAAAAAGAACGGATATTCACGTTGGTTTTTATCAAACCAGTGTTCTAAAAGGCGCTTTGTTATTCCGGTAATCCCTGCATACCCCTTTTCACGCCAGGTTTTTACACGTGAGCGGATTTGTTTGACCAGCGGCAGTGATACAAAAATACCAGGATCATCAAAGGACTTTGAATCCGGCGTGGCAACCACATAACCGGCAGGACGGCGGCCTTGTCTTTTATCAAAGGTTCTTTTTTCCCGTTCGTAGAACCAGTGGTATCTCGGCTCTTCATAAGGTGAATTGATTATCAAATGGTCGATTTTTCCCCGGCTCATCTGCCCTCTTTCAAAAGTTTTTTATCCTGGGGGGGTTGGAGGTAGTTTTGTTTTGAGACAATTCGTTTGCCTGTTTTCGATTCGAGGTCTTTTCTGGCCTTTCCTGCGACTCCACCGCCTTCGACAGCAGCATGTTTGCTCTCGATAAAACCCTGGGCGTCACGGTTTCGGGTTATTTCAGTAGTGGCGGCTTCGCCGAGCATACTAAAAATAAGTTCGAGGTCGTTCATGTGGTCTCGTAGGTTTTCTCGTTTCAATCCTTTAAGCCGTTTATATTGAGAAGGCGTCAGACCAAAGGCTGCCTTTGATATTTCAGCGGTAAGTATCGCATATTCTGCATCTTTTTTGACATCGCGTTTCTTCCACTCGTCGGTCAGTTCCTCACGAATGGCTACACCCCTCATCCTTTTCTCTATCCAGCCGTCGGAATAGCCCTTGGCCTTATAAAGCGCGCGAGTTCTTTTTGTGGCAAGCTCCGGGTCTTCGATTTCCTTGACACGTTCATAACCGACCCTTGCCAGCCAGCGTTTGAAGGGTTCGGCCTTGGGAGAGGGGATGGTTTGGATAATACGAAAGACCGTTTCGGTGTTTGTGCAATCGGTTAACCGCATTTTGCCGTCCGGCGCCTGCAGTTTCAACTGTCCGATTTTTTCGGACACTTCAGAATAACCCTCTTTTATGAGCTTTTTCTTCAAATCGTTCCAGTATTTGCGTGGTCTTTCGTTTCCGGTCAGGGCCTCGATAATATCGGTTATTGAGAACCACCATTCGTTCTTGTGAATGGTCTTGCGTACTTCCTTGCCTCTGAATACTGCTATTTTTGTCGTTTTCATAGTGTGGTTACTCCAGGTCGAGGATGCGCAAGCTCTCAATGCCTCTGTCATCTATGATTTTTATCGCTATGCGTTTATTATCACCGGCCTCAAACGGCAGAGAAATAGTCCCCCGATAAGCCTCTATAAGTTCTTCATCAATTTCGGCTTTCAAGTTTTTGGCTAATCTTTCCCAGCCTTCCTTTTCACCGGCCATCGGGAAAAATACCTGTCGTGCATAGATACTTCTGCCATCGTAGTCCGTATCGAGCATCCACATTGCTAT
>JBARPZ010000511.1:0-14610 GCA_049643445.1 Sedimentisphaerales bacterium | reverse complement strand
TGAATGTGCATTTGACCCTCCGGTAGCAGGCCTATATCAAAGCTGTCAGCCATCCATTTACGGTGTACCTTGCGCATACGTTCGAGGATGTGCCGATGTTGGGCCGAGTCAGCCAGGTTACGTATCTCGTGCGGATCGGCCAATGTATCATAAAGCTCCTCTAAAGGTTTGACAGGTTGCCAGAACAATTTCTGCGTGTCGGTAAGCGTGCCCTCTTTAACTACCCGACGAAGCTCCTTCATAATGTCCGCCCTGTCCGGATATTCGCTTGGCTGGACATACGGCAGATGCGGCATATAGTTGCGAATATACTTGTAGCGCTTATCACGGGCACAGCGTGACATTTCATAGACCTCGTCGACACGACTGGCTGCTCCAAAGACATATTCTCGCGGTTGTCCTGCCCAGACGCCAAGGAACGCCCGGCCCTGCATGTAGCTGGGTTTTGGCAATCCGACCAGGCTCAAAACCGTCGGGGCAAAATCTACAAAACTAACAAGCCTGTCGATTTTTCGGCCTGCTTTAAGCGGTGCCAGGTTCTGATATCGGGCGGGGAAGCGAATCATGAGCGGGACATGCAGACCGGAATCGTACAGCGTTCTTTTGTGCCGGGGAACACCTAATCCGTGGTCTGCAAAAAAGAACACGATTGTATTATCAGACAGGCCGTCATCTTCGAGCTGGCCGAGCAAATCTCCGACCTGTTTGTCCATAAAAGTAATCAAGTCGTAGTAGCGGGTCCAGATTTTGCGCACGATGGGAGTATCGGGATAGTATGGCGGCAGCGGGACAGCGGCCGGGTCATGAAGTTCTTCGGGTTTTAGTTTCGAGCGATACTTAGCGAAAAAGTCTTCGTCGGAGCCGTTAATCTGTCCCTGGTGCGTGGAGGTGAAATTGAACACACTGAAAAACGGCTGGCCGGGCTTGCGCTTGCGCCAGTGGGCTGTTTGACTTGATTCATCCCAGACGTTTATATCGGTAAAGTTGTAATCTTTTTTGTAATTGTTTGAACAGTAATATCCGGTTGACCGCAAATATTGAGGAAAACACTTGACCTGCTTCGGCAATTTTACGTCAGAGCGTAAGTGCTGTGTGCCGAGAGATGTAGCGTACACCCCGGTAACCAGACATGCGCGTGCGGGCGCGCAAACCGGGGCGGTCGCATAAGCATTTGTGTATAACAGACCATCTGCGGCGAATTTATCCAGATTCGGTGTAATCGTATAAGTATCTCCGTAGCAACCCAGGTATGGATTAATATCTTCGCAGGTAATCCAAAGAATATTAGGCTTTTCTCCGGATGCTTCATCCACCGGTCGTTTTGCAGCGTTTATGCAGCCTGGAATGGCAAAGATGGAGGCGTGTAATCCTGCGGTTTTGAGAAAATCGCGGCGTGTATAATTTACCATACTAATATTTCCCCTTTCTTTGCAATTTGTTTGCTCACTTCTTCTTTTGGTCTTTACTCTTTTTTTGCGACTTACCGGCCGGCTGATAAGCTGGATTCTGCTTAGGCATTTTGGCGCCGGTGGCCCGCAGCCATCCGTTGAGTTTTGCGTCGAGCTCTTTGACCTTCTCCGGAAGCTGCTGTGACACGTCGTTCTTTTCCGACAGGTCGGCCTTTAGATTAAAGAGTTCGAAGGTCTTGCCCTCGTACCGCTTAATTAGCTTCCAATCGCCAGCCCGGATTATACTGTAGGGCACGATGCCCCCGCGATAATGCGGGAAGTGCCAGAAGATTGCATCCCGGGAAAGCTTGCTGGTGCCGCCGGATTTTAGATGCTTAACAAGCGATACACCGTCGATATCGCGGTCACCGGGCAGCGGGACACCCGCGGTCCTGCAAATAGTCGGGAAGTAATCGACGCTGGTAACCGGCTCGTGACTAACTGTACCCGGCTTTATCACGCCCGGCCAGCGAATAATCACAGGTACGCGGATACCACCTTCATACGGAAAGCCCTTGCCGGAACGCAAGGGAGCGTTATTAGTGACACCTGAAAGCCCACCATTGTCACTGGTGAAGATAACAACAGTCTTTTCTGTCAGGTCAAGTTCATCGAGCACTGAACAAATCGCGCCCACTGCATCATCCACGCTTTCAATCATTGCCGCGTAGGCCGGATTTTTCTGGCCATACCGAGGTTTATCGCGGTATTTTTCCGTCAGGTTCTTTTTGGCCTGGATTGGGGTGTGGACTGCATAGTGGGCCATATAGAGGAAGAACGGCTTGTCTTTGTTTTGACGGATAAACCTGACAGCTTCATCGCCTTCGCGGTCGGTAAGGTACTCGCCCTTGCGCCGCGGCTTCAGCGTCGGAATTTGCCCCTGGCCCTTCCGAAAATATGGGTCAAAATAGGTAGGCGGCTGGCCGAAGTCACAACCGCCAACATTGAAATCGAAGCCCTGCCTGTCCGGATACCAGTCGTCGGCGCCCAGGTGCCACTTTCCGATGTGACAGGACGTATAACCGGCCGATTCGAGGGCTTCGGCAATGGTAAGCTCTTCGAGTTCCATCCACAGCGCGTTCGGCGGACACAGCAGCTTTTTGTTTTTGCCGCCGACATATTCGGTGGGATTTTTCTTATCAGCAGGTATCTTGCCATCCTGGAAGCGGGACCGTATCCAGTCGGTGACACCGAGGCGGGCAGGGTAGCGGCCCGTCATCACGGCCGCCCGTGTCGGCGAGCAAACTGCACAGGCTGCGTAGCCATCGGTAAAACGAATACCAGCAGAAGCAAGTCTGTCGATATTCGGTGTTTCGTAGAAGCCGCCGGAGGTGGGGCCGTAACAGCTAACGTCCCGCCAACCCAGGTCATCGATTAGAATTAAAACAATATTGGGCTTTTTCCGGGAATAATCACCGCTAAGCTGTTGCGCTCCGCTCACGCATCCCGGTAGGGCCAATGACGCCGCACCCAAACCCATGGCCTTTAGAAAACCACGCCGTGTGTAATCGCGTTTACCCATTTCAACTTCTCCCTGTCAATAATAGATTTCTCAAACTAACCGGTTTTGGGGATGATAATAATTGTAATATTTATTTTTCTTTCGTGCAAAGTTTTCTGCCTAACAAAGCAAAGATTTCAGTAGGAGAAAAAACCCTTTTTTTTTCGCACTTTTTCGAGTCTAACACTATAAGTTACTATCTGTAAAGAAATTAAGCAAAAGAATTTTATTTTGATTAAACGAGCGATTTTTGTTGACAAACACAACAATAAAATTGTACATTGTGAATGCAGTAACTTGCGAATGTGAACACAAGCACTAAGTTTTTGGTATACTTGATGAGATACCATAAAATACCAGACGAGACTATCCGGCGATTGCCGGTTTACCTTAGAGGATTGGTGTTTTTGTCGGAAGAAGGGCAAAAAAGCGTATCCAGCCAAAATCTTGCCGACTTTCTCGGCGTTAATGCCTGTCAAATAAGAAAGGATTTTTCTTATTTCGGTGCTTTCGGCACACCCGGAGTAGGCTATAAAATCGAGAAGCTCGTAAAACAAGTTAAGAAAATCCTCAAACTTGATGTTGTGAAGAAGGCAGCCTTAGTTGGAGTTGGCAATCTGGGCTTGGCTGTTTTAGCATATCCCGGGTTTGGGATATATGACTTCAGTATCGCTGCTGCTTTCGATAGCGATCCCAAAAAGATCGGCAGAAGAAAAGGGTATCTTGCGATTGAAGATATTTCAAAACTACGGACCTTGAAAAGACGAAGAATCAGCCTTGCGATTATTGCAGTTCCGCGGAAATTTGCCCAGCAAACAGCCGACGCTCTGGTCAAAGCGGGTGTAAGAGGTATCCTGAATTTTTCGCCGTGCCATATAACAGTTCCCAAAAAAGTAAAGGTGATAACAATCGATATTGCGATGGACCTTGCTCGTCTGCCGTACTATATGCCGGCAAATTGACCTGCCAGAAGTGAAAGGAATAAAGCAAAAAACGCAAAAATCAAAAATTAATTGCTAAATTTTCAAAAAGTTCTGGATTTTGACTCGTAATTTTCATATAAATTTGGGTTTTTAAGTTGATGTGAAAAATGAAAGCTGGATTTATCAGACAACTAAAGCCGTTTTTGGACGCCGTCGCCGAGCAGATGGAGCTTTATGTCCCTAAGAAAGCCGGAGAACATTATATATACACAAAATATGATCCTTCCGCTGAAGTGCCGGTAGAACTTAACAACATACGCACCTGTACGACGGCAAAAGAGTTCCTGTTTCCGGTGTGTGAGCTTGCTGCGATTTTCCCGGAGCCTGCTGAGCCGGAGCAAGTAAAACCATTTGCTGTCTTCGGGCTTAAAGACTGCGATTTGCGCTCTATCGAAATCCTGGATAAGGTTTTCGCCGAGGAGGAGTTTCTCGACCCACTTTATCTAAGTCGACGCCAGAATATGTTTACAATCTCATCAGACTGCTTCGAGCCCGGCAGTAGCTGCTTCTGCACTTTTTGTGGCGGACAGCCCTTTGCTCAAAGCGGTTACGATTTGAATGTTTCAGAAATAAGAGATGGCTTTATCATAGAAGCCGGTTCGCAAAAGGGACAGGATTTTATAGATAAATACTCCCAAAACTTCAGCGATGTTACTGACTCCATGTTGGCCCAGCGAGATGAAAACAGGGCCGCGACACAAAAACAACTTGAGGAAATCAACGCCAAATACCATCTTGATATGCCGCTCAAGGATATAGTCGAAAGCGGAGAGGATTCAGACGTCTTTGACGATGATGCCCAGGATTGCGTAGAATGTCAGGGATGCACAAGGATTTGTCCTACCTGTCACTGTTTTTACCTCTATGACACCAAACAAAAGGATTACTTTGCCAAGATGAAGATGTGGGACGGTTGTCTGAGGCGAGCTTATGCCGAGGTAGCAGGTGGACAAAATCCTCGTAAGATGATCGGCGACAGGATTAAACACCGTCTTATGCACAAGTTTGTATACTTTCTTGAGCGATACGGTCTCACTATGTGTATCGGCTGCGGCAGATGCATCGACACCTGCGCCGGCGGAATCGATATGCGGGACGCCCTGAAGAAACTGAACGAAGAACTCAAGGGAAAAGACAAGAAAAAGGCAAAAGTTTCAAAATGAACGAGAATCCTTATCAACCCATAAACGGCGAAATCGTTGAGATTATAGATGAATCTCCGACGATTAAAAACTTTGTTGTTGTACCGGAAGAACCCTTCAAGTTCGAGACGGGCCAATTTGTGGAACTGACCCTGCCCGGCGAAGGAGAAGCACCTTTTACGCCCTCTTCGTCTCCAAGTGAGACCGAGAAGATGGAAATTACGATTATGAAAGCCGGTCAGGTGACAGCTTTACTTCACGAGTGCAAAAAAGGGCAAAAAGTCGGGATTCGCGGGCCATACGGCAACGGTTATCCTGTCAATGATTTTGTCGGCAAAGAAGTTTATATCGTCGGCGGCGGCGTAGGCCTGGCGCCGATAAGGTCGCTATTTTTGACACTGGTCGAAAGAATAAAGGATTTCAAATCCGTGGTCTGCCGGTTCGGAGCCAAGACGCCGGACGATTTTATTTACAAAAAAACTCTTTTCGGCTCCTGGCAAAAGATATCCGGCGTTGATATCAAGCTTACCGTCGACGAGGCAAAGGGCGACTGGAAGGATAATGTCGGTGTGGTTACCACGATACTGGATCCAAAGGACGTGAATATTAAAAACGCCGTTGCGGTGGTCTGCGGCCCGCCGATTATGATGAAATTCGCCACCTTAAAATTACTGGAATTTGGATTTGCAGCCAAGGACATCTATCTTTCGATGGAAAAGAATATGAGCTGCGGTTTCGGTAAATGCGGCCACTGTATGCTCGGCAAATACTACGTTTGCAAGGACGGACCTGTCTTTACCTATGACCAAATAAAGGACTACCGGGACATTTGGGCTTAAAAACAATCTAAAGATACGGAACGGGAATTATGGGTGCGAAGTTAATAATCGATTTAGCAAAATGCAAACTTCAAGGCGAATCCGGCGCGCAGTGTTCATACAAGCATCACCCTGACAACAAGGGGATTGATTCACTGCTGGAAATGATTCGTTTCGCCCTGATATGCCGCAAGTGCGAAACCGCGCCGTGTGTTAAAGCCTGTCCTAACGGGGCATTAGAGAAAGAGCCGACCGAGGATGGGGACTCCGGCACTCTCAAACGTGCAAATATGTTGTGTACCGGGTGCGGCACCTGTGCGATAGCCTGCCCGTTCGGCACTATATACACGGATTTAATACCTTTTCCAAGCAGCGTTTGCGATGTATGCAGAAGCCGGCTGGGAGAAGGTGAAAAACCATTATGCGTTACTACCTCTAAGGACGGAAGTATAGACTATAAGGAGGTAGACGCAACAAAAGAAAAAGACCTGACAGAGGTTTTCGAAGATATTGTTGTAAAAGTTGCCGGTGGTGTCCTCTGGGAGCCATTTTTGAGGGACAAGGAAAAGGCAAAGAAATGACGCAGGCATTACAAAACTTATTCTGGTTATTGATTTTTCCGGGCTTTGTGTTCACTGTAGTTCTGGGACTGGTCGCAACGTGGATAGTTCGCAAAGTCAGCGCTTTGGTTCAGTGGCGAGTTGGACCGCCATTGTTTCAGCCATTCTATGATGTGGCAAAACTGATGGGTAAGGAAGTGCTTATACCTGAGGCGGCTCAACGAGTTGTCTTCCAGGTAGCGCCGGTTGTCGGCCTTTCTGGAGCGTTACTGCTATCCACGATGCTTTGGCGTATAACCATCGACCCAACAAAGCTGTTTGTCGGTGATATAATTGTAGCAATTTACCTGATGGTGCTGCCATCTCTGGCATTGATTCTTGGCAGCAGCGCCAGCGCCAGCCCTCACGCCTCGCTGGGCACAAGCAGGGAAATGAAACTGGTGATGGGCTACGAGTTGTCCCTTGTGCTGGCAGTGATAGTAGTGCTGATAAAAAGCGGCGGACAGCTCAGTTTGGCCGCGATTGCCGAGCAGACGCCGGTTATGAGCATATCAGGATTACTGGCGTTTTTGGTGGCGCTTTTGTGCGTTCAGGCAAAACTCGGCTTTGTGCCGTTTGATATAGCTGAGGCGGAGACGGAGCTTGGAAGCGGCGTTCTTATGGAATATTCCGGTGCCCTGTTGGCCGTTTGGAAACTTGTTCATGCAATGCTGCTTGTAGCTCTGCCGCTGTTTTTAGTTACAGTGTTCCTCGGCGGTTTCACAGGTGCCTTTTGGGCGGGAATCGTTAAATTGGTTATAGTATGGGTTTTGTTGATTTTAATTAAAAACACCAATCCCCGAGTCCGCATCGACCAGGCAATGAAGTTTTTCTGGTCCTACTGTGGTGTCGTTATGGCAGTGGCAATTATCCTGGCGGTAATCGGTAATTATTATGGCATCAGTTGGCTGTAAGGTAGACTTATGAGCTGGAAAATATGGTCATTGAAAAAATCAGTGTGGGTATTCCACGTTAATACCGGCGCCTGCAACAACTGCGATATCGAGATTGTCGATTTGCTGACGCCGAAGTTTGACGTTGAGAGGTTTGGTATCAAATTAGTTGGCTCGCCGCGACATGCCGACGCTTTGCTGGTAACCGGCGGAGTAACCCGCCAGGCAGCACCGCGACTGCGAGAAGTGTATCGCCAAACATCGAAGCCCTGTGTTGTCTTTGCAATCGGTGCCTGCGCCTGCGACAAAGGAATATTTACCACTGGTTATCATATGGTCGGGCCGGTAGATAAAATAATCAAAGAAGTTGACCCCAATGCGATTATCGCCTATGTGCCGGGCTGCCCGCCAAAACCTGAAGCAATTATATCCGGTGTAGTAACAGCACTGTCCGTTTTATAAGCCAGAAGGAATTATGAACCAGGAAGAACTAAATAACAGATTATCAGAAATACAGGACAAGCTCTTAGCATTCGAGCAGCCATTGGACAATAGAATATGCCTTTCGTGCGAGGCTGAAAACGCTTATGCCATCAATAAGTTTCTGTTTGAAGAAGTGCCTTTAAGATTTGTGATTGCTACGGGCATAGACTCCGACGATTGCTTCGAAGTTCTTTACCATTATGCATATGACCAAACCAGTTGTGTGATTACTTTGAAAGCTTTCATCCGCGACCGCGAAAAGCCGGCGATTGAATCTATCGCGCCATTCCTTCCGGCCGCAGAGTGGATAGAAAGAGAGATGCACGACGTATTGGGAATCGAGTTTAATAATCATCCCGATATGAGGCGACTGATTCTGGCTGATGACTGGCCCGAAGGCGTTTATCCCATGCGGAAAGATGCGAAGAAGCCGGCGGACCGACCGGATGGTGAGCCGCCCGCTCGTCCTATGGTCCAATCGCAATCGTCCGCCCGAAGAACCGTCCAACTGTCGAGACCTGTTCTTCCAGTTGGGCCTTTTCATCCGCTCCAGGAAGAGATGGAATTTTTCCAATTGACCTTAGATGGTGAAATCGTAACCGATATTGACGTGCGAATATCTTACAACCATCGCGGCATAGAAAAAATCAGCGAATCGCTGCAGTTTGACCAGGTTCCGCTATTGGTGTCGCGCATCTGCGGAATTTGTTCCGCCTCGCATCCTTTGGCTTATGTGCAGGCTGTGGAAGAGATTGCCGGTATAAAGCCGCCGGACAGAGCCTTGTACGTGCGAACAATTATCGCCGAGCTTGAACGCATCCACAGCCATTTGTTGTGGGTGGGCCTGGCAGGGCACTTTATCGGCTATGATACCGTCTTTATGTGGGCGTGGAAATACCGTGAGCCGGTGCTCGATTTGCTCGAAGAAATCACCGGCAACCGAAATAATTACGGGAACCTCAAGGTAGGCGGCTGTCGTGAGGATGTCCCCGATGAGCTACAGCCTAAAATACTGAGCGAGCTGGACAAAATCGAAAAGAAAACGGAGATGCTCACCAAGGCGGTGCTTGATGACCCAATTATACACGCTCGGCTCAAGGGAGTAGGCATATTAAGTAAGGAAGATGGTATAAAATATGCGGTAACGGGACCAACGGCAAGAGGCAGTGGTATTGCTATTGATGTTAGAGCCGACGATCCGTATGCAGCGTATGGTGATTTGGACTGGAATGTCATTTCCCAACCTGAAGGCGACGTTTTTGCAAAGGCTGTTGTACGCCTTCTTGAGACCCTTGAAGCAGTTAAGATAACAAAACAAGCTATAAAGAAGCTTCCTGGTGGGCCTATTGCCACCGAGGTCAAAGAGATACCGCCGGGTGAAGGTGTTGGTCATGCCGAAGCTCCAAGAGGCGAAACGTTCCATTACGTCCGCAGCGACGGCGGCAACAGACCTGTCCGCCACAAGGCCAGAGCTCCAAGTTACGTTAATGTGCCTTCATTCAGGGCCTCGTGCATCGGCCAGCACGTTGCTGACGTTACAATTACACTCGCGGCGGTTGACCCCTGCTACAGTTGTACCGAGAGATTGGCTGTAGTTGATAGTCACAATAAAGTCATATTCGACTACGATGCACTATTGAAACTGAGTCGTGAGAAAACAGCACGTATAAGTAAGGAACTTGGTGCACCGGAACTGAAGTTGGAGGATATATAAATTGGATACGACTCTCCCAATGTTGGTCTTTTTACCTCTGGCCGTGGGTTTTGTTCTGCTGTTTTTGCCAGACAGAATAAAGCCTCTGTCCAAAGCGCTAACTTTGATTATTTCATTGTTTGCATTTGTGCTTGCCATTCGTATATTTTCTCTCGGTCAACTTGACTATAGCTTCTCCGTTCTGCAAATAAACAATGTGAAGTTAGACTTATTACTAAGTTCCGGGCCGTTAGGGGCATTTATACTAATGTTCGCTATGGGCTTCGGCCTGTTGATAACTCTGTATTCGCTAAAGACTCACGCAATAAAGAATACGAATATCTATTACGGCGCCATTCTGCTTACAATAGGCGGTTCAGCAGGAATACTGCTTTCCAATCATTTACTGTTTTTATTGATATTCTGGGAAATCGTTACCGCTTCGCTGTATCTTTTGATAACGACAGGCGGGAAAAATTCCAATTTCGCAGCGACAAAGAGCTTTGCAATGATAGGCCTCTCGGATGCCGCGTTCCTTCTCGGAATCCTTATGGTATGGTCACTTTCCGGGACATTCGTGATATCTGAAATTATAAAAGGGCCTATTGCGACGACTTCCTCAATCCCAATTATAGCGTTTTTGCTGCTTTTGACAGCAGCGATTACCAAAGCAGGCGCGCTGCCTTTACATACCTGGCTGCCCACCAGCGGTGAATACGCCCCAGCTTCTGTAATGGCCCTGCTGCCTGCCGCGATAGACAAACTGCTGGGAATCTATTTATTGGTAGTAATTGTAAGGCCCGATAACGGGATATTTGAACTTCGTTCCGCAACTTTAGCCGTCATTCTGACCCTTATCGGGGCCGCTACTATAATCATTGCCGTGATGGTTGCGATGGTCCAGCATAATCTCAAAAAGCTGCTGTCCTACCACGCCATCAGCCAGGTCGGCTATATGATTCTTGGTATAGCGACGATGACACCCGTAGGTATTGCCGGCGGAATATTCCACATGCTGAACAATGCCATATATAAATGTTGTTTGTTCCTGTGTGGAGGTGCAGCCGAGCAGGCAAGCGGGACGGCTGAACTGGACGGACTCGGCGGCCTCGGCAAGAAAATGCCGATAACTTTTGTCACCTGTTTGATAGCCGCCCTTAGTATTTCCGGTATACCACCGCTCAATGGATTTGTCTCCAAATGGATGGTTTATCAGGGCATAATCCAGATGGGGACGGAACAGGTCGGCACAGCAGCCCGGCTTTGGCCAATATGGCTGTTCGCGGCAATGTTCGGAAGTGCGCTCACTCTGGCATCATTTGTAAAACTCTTACACTCGATATTCTTATCTCGCCTGCCGGACGGGCTAAAAGACGTGAAAGAAGTGTCACCATTGCAGACCGGCCCCATGATAGTACTTGCTTCACTGTGTGTCTTTTTCGGCATCTTTTATCACGTACCGTTGAAGATGTTCATTTACCCCGCTCTAAATATAGCACCGGATGCCGCAATTTTCAGCGGCACCTGGGACTCGATTCTCGCCACCGCGCTGATAGCACTCGGTGTCGGCCTCGGCCTGCTGATATTATTTGCCAGCTTTGTGTCAAGAAAGGTCAGAATCGTGCCCACCTGGACCTGCGGCGAAGTGCAGTCTAATGAAGACATGAGAATATCCGGAACTCACTTCTACAAGACGGTTTCATCGATGGGCGGCCTAAAACAACTCTACACCGGCCAGGAAAAGGGCTATTTCGACCCATACGACCAGGGCGGAAGATGCGGTCTGGGCCTGACAGGGTTCCTTCGATGGCTCCATAACGGTGTGCTGCCATTTTACTTGACGTGGGTGACTCTGGGACTGTTAATCGTCTTATTTGTAGTGTGTAAAATCTGGTGAGGTAGATTATGGAAATGTTTTATGTATTACTGCTGTTTATAATAATCGCAGCGGTTATCGCGGTTGAAACCGACAACCTGCTCAGCTCCGTGATATGTGTCGGCGCAATCGGCTTTGGCGGTTCCCTTATGTTTCTGTTTCTGCGAGCACCGGATATCGCAATAACCCAGATTGTTGTCGAGGTTTTAGGTTTAATTATCCTTATACGTGCCACCATTTCCCGGGACAGAACCTTCATCACTGGTGACAGAGAATTTTTCGGCGTAGTCGTATCAGTAGTAATTATTTTTGTGCTCTTATTAGCGGGTATGAAGGTTTTTGAAACGCTGCCTTCTTTCGGAACACCCATATTTGCCAATGTCCCCGACGCGGCTTCACAAGTCTATATTCGCGATGGCATGCAAAAAACAGGAGCAGCGAATCTTGTAGCCTCGGTCATTCTGGACTTCCGTGCCTATGATACGCTCGGCGAAGCAACCGTGCTGTTTACTACGATTATCGGGGCAACGGTCATACTAAGGAAAAAAGCCAAGAAGCTGCTGGAGGACCCGGACGAATGAAAGGTATGACGATAATAGTAAAGACCATCAGCAGTTGGGTCAAGGTGCTTATTTTTCTGTTCGGCATCTATATTATTCTTTTCGGTCATCTTACACCGGGCGGCGGATTCGCCGGCGGCGTGATTTTAGCTTCTTCATACGTGCTGCTTATGCTGGCATTCGGCAGAGAATTCGTCGAGGAAAACCTTTCCCTGCCGGTCGCATCAAAACTTGATTGCGTCGGCGCTTTGCTGTTTGCAGCCGTGGCCCTTTGTGGGCTGCTTTATGGTGCAACCAGCTTTTTCTGGAATTTTATCCACCAAAAATATATGGTGGGCACGGATTACGAATTCAACCTTGTAAGTGCGGGTACTATACCGTTATCAAATATCGCTATCGGTTTGAAAGTCGGTGCGTCACTGTTTCTGGTCGTTCTTGTACTTTCAACATTCAGACCTGAAGCACCGGATAATAAAGAGGATTAAGACCCTATTGGAAATTCTATGACGGGGTAATAATATGATGCGAAAAGAAAGTTATGATAAAGGGCAATTTCTAACGGGGTAAAACCAATGCTGTATGCGCTATGCTTTTTGTTGTTTATGATTGGGCTGTATTGTGCAGTCGTCAAAAAGAATATGGTAAAGATTGTCATCGGCATTCTGATTATGGAGTATGCCGTCAATCTTTTCCTTATTATGCTTGGATTCCGAACCGGCGGCGAAGCGCCAATAATTGGTAGGGGACAGTTCGACCCAGGAACAGGGCAAATCACTGCCAGTTTTCTAAACAGTTCTGTTGACCCCCTGCCCCAGGCCCTTGTGCTTACGGCAATCGTTATTAGCCTGGGTTCATTAGCACTTATGATTTCAATATGTATCAGAACTTACGAAAAATACGGCACCTTTGATATTACCCAAATAAGGAGATTAAAAGGATGAGTGTACCACTGCCTGTTTTCGTTGCTATTCCTTTGGTGGCGGCTTTTTTGCTTCCGATTTTCGGCAAAAAAGGCAAAACCATCGCAACGGTTTTGGCAAATCTGGCAACAATCTCCCTGTTAGTGTTTGCCGTTGCTTCTATTGGCCAATCCCGCGTCTATGAAATAGGCAAGTGGTCCATCCCGCTCGGAATTAATCTTGTACTTGACGGGTTAAGCTCTCTTTTGCTTCTGGCTATCAGTGTTGTCAGTAGTGCGGCAATGTTCTACAGCATAAGATATATGGAGCAATACACCGCCAAGTCAAAATATCTGAGTCTGTTTATGCTTATGGTCGCGGGTATGAACGGAGTGGCGCTATCCGGAGACATCTTCAATCTTTTTGTATTTTTGGAAATCGCTTCGCTGGCATCCTATGCCCTTGTCGGCTTTGGCTGTGAGCACGAAGAACTCGAGGCATCTTTCAAGTATATGGTCTTGGGCAGCATTGGTTCAATATTTATTCTCTTTGCAGTTGCCCTTGTATACGGCAACACCGGCTCGCTTAATATGGCCTACATCAGCAGGGCAATTCAGAATTCCGGTTTAAATATGGGTCTAACTTTTGCTCTGAGTTTATTTGTTGTCGGCTTTGGTCTAAAAGCCGCATTAGTACCTTTTCACGCCTGGCTGCCCGATGCACACCCATCGGCTCCTGCCCCGATTTCGGCCATGCTTTCCGGCGTGCTAATCAAAGCTCTTGGAATATATGCTCTTGCACGGATTATCTTCAACGTATTCGGCATCTCTATCCCAATGGGGTGGCTGCTGATAGTGCTGGGCCTGCTGAGTATGGTTGCCGGTGCTTTTCTGGCTATAGGACAGTGGGACCTAAAACGTCTGATGGCCTACTCGAGCATCAGCCAGGTAGGTTATGTCGTCCTCGGCATCGGTCTCGGCGGTCTTATCATTGCCAGAGACGGCAATGTGGCCTGGGCTTCGCTGGCTATTCTTGGTGGTCTTTTTCACATGGTCAACCACGCGGTTTACAAGTCCCTGTTATTCTTAACCAGCGGCTCAGTCCAGATGTCAACCGGCACAAGACAATTAAGAGAAATGGGCGGACTGGCTGAGAAATTGCCGGTAACGCGAGCAACCTGCACTGTTGCCTCGGCCTCCATCGCCGGTATTCCTCCTTTTAGCGGCTTCTGGAGCAAGCTGATTCTGGTAATCGCGGCGGTTCAGGCCCATTTCTACTGGGTGGCGGCAATAATTGTTTTCGTTAGTTTATGCACTTTAATAATGTACCTGAAGGTTCAAAGATATGTCTTCCTCGGCGAGCTGCCGGAGAACCTGAAGGAAATAAAAGAAAACAGAGGCTCTATGCTCGTTGCGATGGTGTTTCTGGCCTGTTTATGCACCCTGATGGGATTGCTGCTGTTAGTGCCCGGGCTGAGAGAGATTGTTCTTGAGCCTGCCGTGAAAGTATTGGTTGACGGTGTTTCGTATTCGGCTAATGTAATTGGAATGTAATGGGAAACTCAAAGGAAGGTGCAACAATATGAAGCGGTTGGTTTATTTTATTTTGGCATTCATCGTTTGGGTGCTACTTACATGGCCTTTTGTTGACGGCAAGATGGATGTCCAGGTTATCATCGCAGGTCTGATAGCAGCCCTTGTTGTGTCTCTTCTATT
>JBARPZ010000510.1:0-1957 GCA_049643445.1 Sedimentisphaerales bacterium | reverse complement strand
GCGTTTATACCAATATCAAGATAAGTTTAGCTCTTATGGCAATTTCGTTTAAGTGTGAGTGAGGAAGCGATGAAGAAAACAAAGTTCTCCGCCATCGTATTGTCCATATTGTATTTGTTCGTATCTGCCCCCACTTTCCCGCAACGGGCCACAGACGCAGACGGTTTTGCCTCCATCTTCGATGGCAAAACCCTTTCGGGCTGGCGCGCCGTTCCGAGGGAGAGTGCGTCCGACTGGTCAGTACGCAACGGAGCGATTGTCGGTCACGGGAGCGCCGACCGGCTGGCTTATCTCGTTTGGAAGGATGAGCATCTTACTGACTTTGAACTTAAGCTGCGTTATCGCCTGCCGGGCAACGGCAACACCGGCGTCGAGATCCGCAGTCAACCCGACCTGACCGGTAAGCGGCCGTTTGAGGGTTATCACGCCGACCTCGGACATGTCGGCATTGGTCCTCATGTTCTCGGTGCGTGGGATTTCCACTTCGCCAGGCGCAAGGAATATCCCTGCCCCCGCGGGACGCGGCTGGTCATCGACGAGGACGGCAAGCCACATTCCAGCAGTATCCGCGGGGCGCTCACTGTGGCGGACATCCGCCCACACCAGTGGAACGACGTCCGCATCATCGCCCGTGGAAACCACTTCCAGTTCTTCATCAACGGCAAACTCGCTTCCGAGTTCACCGACAACGCCAAAAGCGGACGACTGGATCACGGAGCCATCGGTCTGCAGATCCACGAAAAGGGCAACGACTTGATGAAACATCCCACGGCATGGAAAACCATCGCCGACAAAATCACAGTTGAAGATCCGAAGAAAGAAAAGAATCCATGGGGCAATCCCCGACTGCAGTTCAACTGGCTGACGACCTGGATCTACGAGGGTGTCTATTTTGCTCCGATGAACGTCTACACCATGGACCAATCGGACTTTTTCGACGGGTTCGACTACGAAACACGCCACGAGAAGGACGTCCTCGACTTCTATATCGGTACCAGCCGGGATGGTATGAACTTCGACAAGAGCTGGATATACGCGCGCAAGCCGCTGGTACCGCGTGGTCCGGCCGGAAGCTTCGACAAGGACTGTGTCTTTCCGCCCTCCCAGTTTGTCACCCACAAGGATGAACACTGGATTTTCTACGGCGCAGCCAGTGAGCGTCACTACAGCATCGGCCGGGATATGAAGATCGGCCTGGCAAAGCTGCGGCTGGACGGGTTCATCTGTCTGGAAGCAAAAGATACGCCGGGTACGGTCGTCACCAAAGCGTTCAAGCTCGAAGGCGACAAGTTGGAAGTAAACGTCGATGCGAAAGACGGCTGGGTACAGGTTGAGCTGCTCGACGAGAATAGCAAAGTAATCCCCGGCTTTTCCGGCAAGGCAGCGAAACAATACAAAGGCGTAGACGAGTTACGGCTCAAGCCAAAATGGAAGTCAGGCGGTGATTTATCTCAACTGAAACCAAAAACGGTAAGGCTCAGGTTTACTCTTCAGAACGCAAGGCTCTATTCGTTTAGTTTTAAACAAATGCGGGATGCGTGAGCCCCCTTCGCCAGGGCTTCCACCCAGCTCGTAAGCTTGAATAATCAGGACAGATTTGATAGCATGTTAGAGAAGAGGTTCAGTCCCGACGTGTCGGGATAGCTGAGCAAGTAAATTTGATGTTATATGGTGAATTTCAGGTAAGGGAACACGCTATGAAGACAATAATGGTAAGCCTGGTGATAGGTTTCGTAACGCTTTCTCTTTGGGGTGCTGATGCGGCCAAGACGGACAAGACGCTGGTCGTATGGGTTGCACCGGCTAATCTGACTCATCGTGGAGGCAGCTCGCTTACGATCCAGAGTGGCGACCAGTTTGACGGCATAGTTTTTGGTGAGCTACAGCCAGGCAAATGGATGGCCGGCAGCGACTATCATAAGCGTACGGAGAGAGCCCAGGATAAGTACGTCCGCGA
>JBARPZ010000509.1:0-12598 GCA_049643445.1 Sedimentisphaerales bacterium | reverse complement strand
GGGTCGACAGCAACCGGCTTTTCCATAAAGACGTGCTTGCCAGCCTTGACAGCCGCTTCGAAATGTACCGGACGGAAATTCGGCGATGTGGCTATCGACACGACATCAACGTTTGTCTCCAGGAGTTTCTTATAGGCATCTGCGCCGTAAAAACACCGTTCCTCAGGGACGCCATGCTTTTTTCCGGCTCCCACAGCCCTGTCTTTGAACCAGTCGGCTGTAGCAACGACCTCCATCTCGCGACCAATATGTTTGCCTGCAGCCAGGCAGTTACTCAAGGCCCCATTGCCACGGCCACCACACCCGATCAGAGCCACGCGAAATTTATCAGAGCCTGCAGCAAAGATACGGTTTGTCCCCACCCCCATAGCGGCCAGTGATACTGCCGCCGAAGTCTTGATGAAGTCTCTACGTGAAACCCTACCCGTTCTTTCATTTGCTTTCTTCTTCATAAATAATTCCTTTCGTTTAAAACCGCCTTGAATTAGTTCATATTTTCTAAACTTCGTACTCAAGCACACGGCTTAAAAGTCACCGCAAGTGCGATACGCCTCGATTACTGCTGCCGCCGCAGCGGTACTCATAAAATCACGCCGAGATATCTTTACAGCCTGCTTGCGAGAAATGTCTTTCCGGTTTTTCATCCGTGCTGCCTCCTTTGTATACAGCGACAAATCTTCTCCGAAGCACGTAAGCCTTTGCAAAACAACAGCTTACGGCCATTACTTGCCGTATTATTCACCCTCACAAGTCCTTTTTTCTACAGGCACATGGAGAAAAACTATTATAACTACTCCATTCGCAAATGCAAGCCCTAACTCATCAGGTTTTTTTGAACGCCGTCCACTTCTGGTTACTCTTGGTGCTGGCTAAAACAGTCTCTATAAAGCACATGCCACGGACACCATCATTCACATTCGGAAAGTCCAATGCTAATGGATCAGGTTTTGTCCTGGTCAATCTCGCACGCACGGTATCGGCGAAGTTGCAGTAATTGTTAGCGAAGGCCTCAAAGAAAGCTTCAGGATGACCGGACGGCAAACGCGTAGCACGGCCAGCCGCAAGGCTTTTCGCACCGACGTAGTTGTTACCGCGGCTCCAAACCTGCACGGGGCCGTCAGGGACCTTTACGTACAGATGATTGGGATGCTCCTGATGCCATTCCAGGCTTTTTTCCTCACCATAAATCCAGATGGCCAGGTTGTTTTCCTCACCGATGGATACCTGGCTGGCATGGAGGACACCCCTGGCCCCGTTATTGAAACGCAGCAGGCAGTTGCCATCGTCATCCAGCCGTCGTCCTTTGACAAAAGTTGTCAGGTCTGCACATATATGGGTAATCTTCAGCCCCGTTATATACTCCGAGAGATTCTCGGCGTGCGTGCCGATATCACCCATACAACCGGCGCCGCCGCTTTGCTTCGGGTCGGTTCGCCAGGCGGCCTGCATCTGGCCCGTTTTTTCCAGTGCTGTTGCTAACCAGCCCTGGGGATACTGCACTACAATCTTCCGGACCTTACCCAGCTCGCCCTGACGAGCCAAATCCCGAGCCAGTTTGACCATTGGGTAACCAGTATAATTGTGCATCAGCCCGAACACTTTGCGGGACTTCTGTACTATCTTTTGCAAAGCTTTTGCCTCTTTCACATCCATCGTCATCGGCTTTTCACACATCACATGGAAACCGGCGTTGAGAAAATCCCTCGCAATAGGAAAATGCCAGTTATTCGGCGTCGTAATCGAAACAAAATCAATTCTTTCCCCATCCGCCAACTTAAGCTCTCGTTCTATCATTTCTTCATACGTTCGGTATACCCGCCTGGTATTTAGGCCGAGCTCTCGCCCCATCTGCTTTGATTTACGCGGATTAATATCGAACGCCCCGGCCACCAGTTCGATACCGCCGTCCAGGCGAGACGCCTTGCGATGTACATCACCTATGAACGCTCCCGGTCCTCCGCCAATCATTCCCATCTTCAATTTCCTATCGAGTTTCATACGTACTCCTTTCAATAATATTCACGCGTACATAAGATTATTGTTTTAAAACGTTCACAAATCCTTCCCGTTCAAAAAACACTGCCTCATGTAAGAAAGGACTTTGCAAGATTATAAAACTTAAGCACAACAAAGCAACTCAAAATAACAAAGTTTGGGTTGACAACAACTCAATATAAGTTATAAACCTGCTATTGTCAATCACTGCTAAATTCTGAACATAATCGCGTAAAATGTTTGAAAAAACTGTGAACTGCCGACAGGAAAAGCATGAATATCAATAGGCACGTTTCTAAAAAACACACTGATATCAGCCCGTTATCCGTTGATTTATACTTTATCCCGGTCCAAACAAGAGTTCCGCTTAAGTTTGGGCCTGAAACACTGACCTCGGTTATATGCGCACGCACCTGCATGACTGTGGCAAACGAGCAGGGACAAACTGCACAGGGCTGGGGCGAAACCCCATTGAGCGTCCAATGGGCCTGGCCCGGCAAATTGGGATATCAAGAGCGATGCGAGACTATGCAGCTTTTCTGCAGTATGCTCGCGGAGGCCTGGGCCCAGTATAACCAGCAAGGTCACCCCATTGAATTAGGTAGTGACTTTATTGAATCACAGTTGCCCACGTTATTGAACAAGCTCAATAATCAGAGGGGTAAACAAACAGAGCCGATGCCGCATCTGGCGGCATTGGTTTGTTGTTCGGCGTTTGATATTGCCCTGCACGATGCGTATGGTCAGCTTCTGGGCAGGGATGTGTACTCTACTTACAACGCCGAATTCATGAATGCAGATTTGTCGCACTTTCTCAAAGCCGCCGATGATATTGACTTTTCGTTTGCGGGCAAATACCCTGCTGATTTTCTAAAACTTCCTCCGGCCAAAACTTTGCCCGCCTGGCACCTGGTAGGCGGCAAGGACTTGCTCGATGCATCCGAACTAACCGGCACGGAGCCGGATGACGGCTACCCTGTATTATTGCCGGATTGGATTAAACGCGATGGTCTCAAGTGCCTGAAGGTGAAGCTGCGCGGTAATGACTCTGGGTGGGATTACGACCGTCTGGTCAAAGTCGGCGAAATCGCAATCGAAAATCACGTTCTGTGGTTGACCAGCGATTTTAACTGCACGGTTACCAATCCTGCCTACGTGAACGAGATTCTCGATAGACTGATGATAGAGCATCCTCGTATTTATCAAATGATTCTCTACGTAGAGCAGCCATTCCCATACGACCTGGAAGAAAATCAGATTGATGTCCACAGTGTGTCGGCCCGTAAGCCCCTCTTCATGGACGAAAGCGCTCACAACTGGAAACTAATCAGGCTCGGTCGCAGATTAGGCTGGACCGGCGTCGCGCTGAAAACCTGCAAAACCCAAACCGGCGCGATATTAAGCCTCTGTTGGGCCAGGGCACACGGAATGACCCTGATGGTCCAGGACTTGACTAATCCAATGCTGGCACAGATTCCCCACGTTCTTTTGGCTGCGCACGCGGGAACAATAATGGGGGTCGAGACCAACGCGATGCAGTTTTACCCCGCCGCTTCGACACCCGAAGAAGCAATACATCCGGGGCTTTACCAACGGCGCAAC
This sequence comes from Sedimentisphaerales bacterium, assembly GCA_049643445.1. Classification (GTDB taxonomy): domain Bacteria; phylum Planctomycetota; class Phycisphaerae; order Sedimentisphaerales; family Anaerobacaceae; genus CS2-K091. Next base: position 9,001 of record JBARPZ010000509.1, on the reverse strand, counting down.
GGCCTAGTTGACCTGTCGACATTGAGTGGGCCCGGTTTTGGTTATAGAATAAACGAAATTAAAAGGGATTTGCCCGAATTAGCAGCGCGTTTTGAAAAATAGGAATATTTGTTTCTATCAAGGGAGTAACTTGAAATGGCGAAATTAAGTGCATTTGCAGATGAAGTAACCGATGACTTTCTGGAACAGGTTAAATACCTTGCCGGCGAAAAAGTGGATTACATTGAGATTCGTTTTGTCAATCAGAAGAATGTTATGGACCTGACCAAGGATGAGCTGGATGAAGCGAAAAAAATGATTACCGACCACGGTCTTAAAGTATGTGCTATCGGCTCACCCATAGGAAAAGTCAAGATTGACGAGCCCTTCGGTCCGCATCTGGACAAATTCAAACACGCCGTTGATTTGGCCCTGTTGTTTGAAGCGCCGTACATACGAATGTTTAGTTACTATCCACCGGAAAGTAAGGATATCTGCGACTATCGTAGTGAAGTTATGGAGCGGATGTCGGCCAAGGTAGAAGTACTAAATGATGTCGATACTATTATGGTTCATGAAAATGAAACGGATATTTATGGCCATAGTGCTGAGAACTGCGTGGACATTGTTAAGACCGTCAATTCGCCGAAGCTTCGGCTTGTATATGACCCGGCAAACTTCGTATGGGGACAGAAGATAACAGATAATGTCGAAAAATGTTGGCCACTGATGAAGCCATACATCGCCCATATTCATATCAAAGATTGGAAACTTGGCGATGACCTGGGCAGCATACCGGGTGAAGGTGACGGCCAGATAAAAGAGCTGCTCGCCGAGCTTGCAGCAATGCACTATGACGGCTGTCTTACAATGGAACCGCATCTGCGGGCCGGCGGTCAATTCGGCGGCGATACGGGGCCTGAGCTTTTTTCAAAGGCGATTGCCGCGGTCAGGCAGCTCGCAGCGGAGGTCGGATTGAAGTGTGAATAACATTCCCCGGAAAGGAAGACAATTATGAAAACCTGGAATTTCGGAATAGTAGGCGCCGGACTAATCGCGGACTTTCACGCAAAAGCTTTAGCAGATATTCCCAACGCAAAGCTTATTGGCTGTTGCGACAAGATACAAGACAGAGCCAATAAGTTAGCTGATAAATATGACGTGAAGGCTTTTGAGAGCTACGAAGAGATGCTAAAAAGCGACAATGTGGATATTGTTACCATCGCCACGCCAAGCGGTTTTCATATGGAACCGACCATTGCAGCAACCGAGGCAGGCAAACATGTATTATGTGAAAAACCGCTGGAGGTAACCTTAGAGCGTATCGACGCCATGATCGAGGCCCACGAAAAGAGCGGCACACACCTGGGCGGCATATTCCCATACAGATTTAATGATTCGCAGACCGTCCTTCGAGAAGCGATAAACTCAGGGCGCTTCGGTGTAATTACCTATGCGGGGATATATGTTCCCTGGTGGCGAACTGACGAGTATTACAAGGACTCCTGGCACGGCACATGGAAATTAGACGGTGGCGGTGCGCTGATGAACCAGTCTATCCATATGGTGGATATGCTCTGTGACGTAATGCCTCCGATTGAATCTTTGCAGGCCTACACGGGGACGCTGGGGCACAAAATAGAGGCCGAAGATACCGCTGCCGCGGTCCTGCGCTATACTAATGGAGCTTTAGGAGTCATCTACGGTACTACCGCTTCATATCCCGGCCAGTTCAGGCGGTTTGAGATTACCGGCACAAAAGGCACTGTGATACAAGTTGAAAACAGTTTCACAGTGTGGCAGTTTGCCGATGAAAAACCGGAAGATGAAGAAATCCGAGGCAAATACGGCCAAATCGAAGGTGGTGGAGGCGTGTCTGACCCGGCCGCCATAACACATGACAATCACACCCGAAACTTCAAGGCCTTCCTCGACTCACTGGAAACCGGCAAAGATTTCTGGATTAGCGGTACCGAAGCCCGAAAAGCCGTTGAAGTGATACTGGCAATATACAAATCCGCCAAAGAACAAAAGCCGGTCAGATTGGCCTAATACCGTTTGTATAAACTAATGTCGCAATGATGGCTTTAGCGGCAAGTTCAGGGATTTTGAGCCCAAGATTTGCACCGAACTTCGCCAAAAAAGGGTGTACTTCTCGTCTGGACGCAATATGCTGCATATAAATACATTGCCGCAGACCAGCTCTGCCAGTCCTGTCCCTGTGGAGTTCCATCCTGCGCACGTATCCATTCATTAAAGCCAAATTCTACATCCGCCACACGTGCAGGCCGGTTAAGCTCTGCAAGGGCAATAAGTTTCTTTTCAGCAAGCTTGTACTTTCCGGCTGCAACCAGGGCAGCCACATAAAATCCGCAGATAAAAGGCCAGATACCTCCGTTATGATATTCGCCCGGCTGATTGTACTTTTCGTACCTGGGCATCCAGTCAGGATCGCCTGGTCTTATATAGGGAAAAAGATTAGGCGGCAAATCAGATGCAAGCTGCTCGCTTTCCTTCAGTGCTGCACACTCAGTTTCAACCCATCTGATGAGCGAATTCGCCCTTGAATCAGACGCAATTCCCGAAAGAATTGCCAGACTATTCCCTAAGAGATCGAAACGTTCGCTGTTATAGACTTTGTAAGACCACAGTGCATAGTAAGGCTTACGCCTTAGTACCAACCCTTCATGCACATGGCGATTTTGCCTGTCACCTTTTATAGTAAATCTGCCCATTTGGTCCTTAATCTGAGAGGCGCGATCATGTTGACCATAAAGCCGTAGATAGATATAAACTATTGTGTTTACAAAAAGACCGTATCCACAAACCCACTGCTCATCCCGCCAATCGCTTGTCGGTAACTGGTCCACCATAACACGGTCAGACGGGCTTTGATATTCCATCCACAGCATGGACTTATTCACCGCCTGCTCCAGGAAATCAGCCTCGCCCGTTACTTTTCGAAAGAGCGCAACAGCCATAAGAAACAACGGCGTGCAATCACTTGAGCCGCGGTCATCCGAATTGTGAACTAAAGACGGGATATGACCCAAACGGCTCTGGTTCCTGGCAACAGTCTCGAGAGTTTTCCTCAAGGACTTGTGTAGTTTTTTATTTCCAGAAAGCAGAATCCCAAGAGAGGAAATCATCAGGTCGCGGGTGTAAGGTTCCGGATATCCCCATCCAGCGGTCCTCGGCAGACCTCGGTACGGCCCATGAGCATTATTGAGCAATACCTTAATAGCTGCCTGCTTTGCATTCTCAACTAAATTCCTGTTGTGTTTATCCATTTATGTAATCCCAAACTTCTCCGAAATAATTTCGACAAATCTTCTGGCTATGACACGATAATCATATTTTTCCACTGCGCGTTTGCGTCCCTCCTCACCCATTTTTTGCCTAAGTTCAGGATTCTGCATCAAATCCATAAGATAGTTGGCTATATCGTGTATGCTGGCACGATAATCAACAATTCGAGGCCTTTTGAAAACTACTTTATGCCCTTCTTCATAACCTGATTCATCACCCACAACTGTCTCCCTCAAGCGGATTTCCTGAGCCACAGAAGCTAAAAATGCAGTTTTGCCGTGAACTAAAGTGTCCAGCATACCCATGGCTTTTATACCTACAACCGGCTTGCCACAGGCATTGGCTTCCACCTGAATCATTCCAAAGCCTTCCAGGCGTGAAGGGGCTGCATAAATATCACACGCGGCTAAAAGATAGGGCATAAAGTTACGTGAAACCCGGCTGGTTGTATATACCACGTTTTTTTCAATTCCAAGGTGGGTGGCTAACTGAAGGTCTGCAAAATTCTGCTGTTCGGTCCTGGGTTGAGGCCAAACCTTACAAACATATTTCCAGTCGGGCGCTTTTATGTCGTTTATCGCCAGTGCCTGCATGACCTCCTGAGCACCTTTTGAAGCTGCATCTCCGCCGACAGTAAGAATCACTATTTGGTCCGGCGCTATACCTAATGCTTCACGAACCGCTATCACCTTCGGGTCATCTTTATCTCGGGGCATGAAAGAGTCAGTATCACAGCCGACAGGAAGGACCTCGATGTTTTTGCCGCTGAGCCCGTCCCGCATATACACCTTCTTGACCCACTTGGATGTGACAAGTATCAAAGGCAGGTCCTCCAGGATTTCCTGATAATTAGCCATGTAGCCATCTGCTACAAGCCAGGGTACCGCTGAGATTCCGTATCTTTGGGGATGCAGAACCAAATGTGGAGTATGTCCCCAATATCCGACCCCCACCACGACGTCCGGCTCAAACCATCTGTAATACCATTCTTTTTCCTGTGGAGCTTCAAAATTAACCGCATACGCTTCAATTCCCATCTCTCGAAGCCCTCTGAAAAGCAAGTCTCCCTGAGTGGCCAATCCTCCCGGTGACGGTGGATAGTCATACGAAACAAGCACCTTCATTTCTTTAAACTCCTTAATCCAAGCACAATGTACTTTCTAACCAGATATAAAACAACAAAAGGCTTCTTCCTTCGGAGTAGTCTTCGCCTCGAAACTCTCCGGACTAAAACCATAAACATTCCTGATAATATCATATTTTATACGCCAGATTTCATCAGGTAGTTCTACCTTAAAATCCGCATCATCAATTGCACGAGGCAGATACTTTCCACCGCCGTCTTCATAAGCAAACATTCGAGTCTCCATAGCCGACAACTTGCCACTCTCTCGCAGTGCCACAACCGCCTTTGCCGTCTCCTCATGCCTTCGGTGCCTCGTATACTCTCCACATGGACTGTGGGTAATGATCAGATCAAATCTGTCGGACGGCAACAATTCAAGTATCGTCGCCTGTACTTTACGAGTGTCCAGTGGCGTTTGTTCCGGACCATCGTCGAGATCACCCATTACACCGGTGGCACGAAGCCGTTCCAGAGCCTTGAAAAACCTGGGAGCCCTGTCCGGATCGCTCTTACGGCAAAGCGTAATAACAGTCCATTCGCTTTCCGGGTGCATCAGCATGGTTCCACCTGCCCACAAGGTCTCGTCGTCAGGATGGGCAGCGATAACAACACAATGTCTGAAATCCCGCATTCGATCCTTTGTTTCCATTCCGGCCATCGGCTCTACTCCTTTACGGCCAGTTCATCATAGTTGAGGAGAACATCATTCCTTTGTCGGTGACTATCGAAAACAAAAAGCTCTCAGGCTGTGGTGTGTTCATCCCTGCCATAAGACATTACCGAATTCTGCTGTTTTACTTTTTGGAAAATTGAGGTTTTTTCCCTGTTGAATTTTATGCCCCTGCCCGTAACTATATCTTTTTCCTCTCTTATGAAGTCGATATATTGCAATAACGCCCAGGCGCTATTATACCATCTCATCTGATATCCCCTCTGGTGGGCCTGCTTTTCCATCAGGAGCCGTCTTTTCTGATTGAAAACAAGATAATCAAGGGCTCGAGCCATTTGTTCGACTGAGGCCTGACCCGGATCCACTAAAATACCTCTTGCGTGACGTCCTATAACAAGTCCCTCGGGACATCGTTTGTTTGAATGAATCAACTCCACTGCGTATCTAAATTTAGTTGCCACTGCCACCCTGCCTGAACCGAGCGTATCGGCCAATATACCGCTTGATATCTGCTGCATATTAAGATACGGCAGCAACATGACATTGGTGGCCCCATAAAATCTCATCAGGGTATTTTCATCCAGAAAGGTATCAAGAAAGACTAAATCGTACTCATCAAAGTTGGTCGTACCCAATTCTTTTACTCTGCACCATCTTAATCTGGAATCTTCAAGGGCTTGATTTAGCGACGCTTGAAACTCCTGATGCGGTTTCCCGCCGTCGGTTTTCACAAAGTCAGGGTGGCACCGGCCGGGAATCAGGTATATCAGCTTTTTCCTCTGGGCCTCCGTGCAGGACTCATTAAGGAAACGCCCGTAAGCTCGGATGCCATACTGAATCCCCTTGTCGGGAGAAAGAAGCCCGAGCGTCGTAATCAAGAAGCGGTTTTCCAGACCGTACTCACGCTTTATGGCCAATCGGTCATATTGTGAAGGGTGCTGCATCCTGATACCATGGTCAATATGCTTAAGCTTATCGGAAGAAATTCCGTATATATCTGATTCGAGTATGTTAATAGCGCTTTCTGTTGTGACGATAAGTCCATCACTAAATCCGGCCAGCTCCTGCAAAGTTTTTCTCTGTGCCTCGTCAGGCTCGTCAAGAACTGTGTGCAGGTAAACCAACGTAACCAAGCCTTGTCCGTGAAATACTTTTGCCAGATTGATAAAATTGGCACCCTGCCCGTCTTCGCCTTTTTCATCCGGGTCAAGGCCGTATTCATGCTGCAAAAGCACCACAGTGGGATTTGTGCTCTCCCTCGCGCGGGCCGATATGTTGACTATCGCATCAGTCCACGATTTCGGATTATATTGATCTATAGTCAACTCCACAGGAATATCGTAAGGGCCGTTACCATTGTCAATTGCCGCTACTCTTATATACCCCACTTCACCTGTAAAGTGGGCAAGAGCAGTCGATAAGTCCCTTGAAAAGGTACCTATGCCGCACTTTCGCGGTGGATATGTTGAGACAATCCGGATGTTATATGGCATAGCCAAGTCCTAATATAAAACTATAACTTTCAAGAAAGAGCTGCTAATACACCTCGAACATAACCGACCGACTCGGCCAGACCCGCGAGGGGATCGTCGGCATCCTTTTCGTATTCGAATGATACGATGCCGGCATACTTAATCTTTATCAGGGTGCTGAGGAACCTGGGAATGTCAATTACGCCCCGCCCGACTTCGACTCCGTGTCCCTTGGCCGTCGCTTCGGTAACATCCTTGATATGGACATCCAGCAGCCGGTCCGCATACTTCTCGACTGAGATCGACGGGTCCACCCCAGCTCGCTGCGTGTGTCCAATGTCGTTGCAAAGCCCGATTCTTTTGTCCAGATTCTTGATTTTTTCGTAAGCACTCGCCGGCGTTGGATATACTTTATCTGTAGGCCCGTGATTATGAATCGCCACCTTAATATCGTATTCCTGAACCTTCTTATCTACCAATTTTAACAGCTCGGGCTTGGGCACGCCGATTATAACCTTCATCCCGGCTGCTTTTGCATAATCAAAAGCGCTATGTACCTCAGCCTCACTGTTCATATAGATTACACCGCCCCCATAAAGCTCAAGGCCCGCCTCTTTAACTTTGGCCACAACTTCCCTGACCTGGGCCGGTGTACTATCCAGCGCCAGATGAAAACTCTTGAAAGCAATATATTTCAATCCGACTCTCATGGTCATCGCCAGGGTCTTTTCGAGTTTGAATTTTCGTAAGGTATACGAAGCCAACCCCAGTTCAAATTGTCTCTTACTTCTAATTTCAAATCTCGGATTTCGGATTTCAAAACGACGTTCTTTCTTCCCTGCCGATGTTTGACTCTGTCCGCACGAGGCGCCTACACCCATCAGCGAAGCAGCCATGCCCGTACCGGCCAACCGAAGAAACTGCCTTCTGCTTTGCTCTGACTTTATCATCTCCATTCTCTCCTTTCTTATCACGGAGCTTTGTTTTCCGCTCGTGAAACCAAGTCTGTCATTACAATTAACCGCCAATTTTAGTTAAGAATAAGGCAAATGCCTCTCAGATGCAAACAAATTTGCCTTGCGAACACCGGGTTCATTTGATAGGATTATGCTTCACGGACTAAAAACGAAAGTTTTCGGTCTTATTTCGAGAAAGGCAGGTAAAAACCACTGAGGAGTAAAAGAACTCAAAAAAACAACGCACTAACCCGTCGGCAGTTTTTGAAAAAATCGGCAGCCTGCGCAGCGGGTATGGCTTTAGCCGGACCTGTAATTTTCCCGGCCCGGACATTTGGTGCCAACACCCCCGGCAATCGGATTACAATTGGAATGATTGGGATGGGCAGGCAGGCGTTTCACTCCAATCTGAAGTCTTTTTTGAACTCATCAGATACACAGGTAGTGGCGGTTTGTGATGTAGACGCATGGAGACTCGACAACGCCCGTAAGGCTGTAGAAAAACATTACGCAAAGGACCGGCGTTCCGATTCGTTCAAAGGTTGCTCGGTATATAAAGACTTCCGGGAACTTCTTGCCCGAACGGACATCGACGCGGTGATGATATCCACACCGGACCACTGGCACGTGCCGATGGCTGTTGCCGCCGCCAGGGCCGGCAAGGACATCTGCTGTGAAAAACCACTTACCCTGAACATTGCCGAAGGCCGGGTTCTCAGTGACACGGTGCGGCGATACAAACGCGTGTTCCGTACTGATAGCGAGTTCCGTTCACACTCATGCTTCCAACGTGAATGCGAGCTGGTACTCAATGGGCGTATCGGTAAGGTGCACACTATTCATACTGGTGTGCCGGCCGGTGACATCGCCTGTTCCCCGCAGCCGGTTATGACAGTGCCCCAGGAACTGGACTACGACCTGTGGCTGGGGCCGGCCCCGTTGGCGCCATATACTCTGAAGCGCGTGCATCCGCGGCATAGCTACGACCGTCCCGGTTGGATGCGCGTTCGAGATTACTGCGAGGGAATGGTCACTAACTGGGGTGCACACCTGAACGATATTGCTCAGTGGGGTAATGGCACTGAACGCACCGGGCCGGTGGAGGTCGAAGGCAGCGGCAAGTATCCTTCCGATGGCCTGTGGAATGTACTTGTGGACTTCGAAATCCGGTACAAGTACGCTAACGGCACCCGGCTAATCTACAAGATAAGCCGGCCACATGTGCGCTTCGAAGGAACCGATGGATGGGTCGAGGCCGATTACAGCAGTCGCAGTCTAAAGGCCCACCCTGAGTCAATCCTGAAAGAACCCATTAGACCGGACGAAATCCATCTGCCCCTGAAAGATGAAAAGAGGGACTTTATCGATGCCGTTAAAACGCGAGGGCGAACACTGGCGGACGCGGAGGTCGGCCACCGGACCACCTCGCTGTGTCAGCTTGGACACATTGCCATCCAGACTGGACGAAAGTTAAAATGGGACCCGGACG
>JBARPZ010000508.1:0-3950 GCA_049643445.1 Sedimentisphaerales bacterium | reverse complement strand
TTTTGTTTTCAATTTAAGCAGCTCATCCACCAGTCCCTTGATGCACGGAGCTGTTATGTGTGTGTTATTATTGCCCTCCCCGACATGAACCTTGACCGCCGTAAAATCATTTTCCTCAAAGCATCCTGCAAAACCGCCGGCCTTAAACAGCTTACGTGCCTTCCTGGAAATCACCTGCTCGCCGTCTTTAATTGAAGCTTTAATAAAATATACTTTAGAACTCATAAAAAACCACCAATAGTTATTAAACAGAGCAACCTGCCATTTTGCAATTGTTTAGTTTGATAAAAAAGCATGTGCATTATATTGTTTTTCGTCTCCGGCGGCAAGTCGCCATTGTAAACATCTTTGATTTTAAGATGGGAAAGAAAAAAACCGCGATAACTGCAATTTCATAACAGATTCGATACCTCAGCGAAATCGAAAGATTTAAGCCGTGTTATTGAGCGTTTTATATGGGAAATATTAGCTTTATCATCTTATCACAAATGCCTGCAGATAAAGAAGGGCCGTATTTTAGGGATACACAGGTGTTTTAGGCCTAAAAGTTGAATTTTTGGCGACTTTGGCAAAAAAACTTTAAAAAAACTTGCAGGTTGTTGTAATTCAAAGAAGATTCTGATATTATTGTCGGAGCGAAAGGCGGAAAAATGTTTCAGAAAGTGTCAAATCGTAATGTCGGTTTTATATTGCCGGGTGGGCTAACAGCAGTTCTTGAACACCTAAAGAAAATATCCCGCAAAACCTTCAAAAATCTGCTTATCTTAGCAGTCTTAATCCCATTTTTATTTACAATACCTGCAACAGCACAGGTCATGACAGCAGTTTCACAAACAGCGGCTGTGGCAACAGCTACACAGACAACAACAGATGAAGCTACCCAAAAGAGAATAGAGGAATTGATAGCTCAGCTTGGTGATAAACGAGCTAATGTCCGCATATCCGCAGCCGATGCCTTAGGCAAAATCGGTCAAGCCGCAGTCCAATCCCTCATAAAAGCCTTGGAAAATGAAAATTATCATGTCCGCTTTGCTGCAGCAAGAGGCTTAGGTAAAACAGGTGATCCACAAGCAGTAGAAGCCCTCATCAAAGCCTTGGAAGATGAAGATTGGCTTGTCCGCCAATCCGCAATCAGGGCCTTAGCCGAAATCGGCGACCCACAGGCAGTCCAACCGCTCATTAAATCCTTGGAAGATGAAAGTGGGCCTGTCCGCGATTTCGCAGCCATTGCCTTAGGCAAAATCGACGACCCAAAAGCAGTAGAAGTCCTCATCAAAGCCCTGGAAGATGAAAATTGGTTTGTCCGCCAATCCGCAGCCAGTGCCTTAGGCTCAATCGGCGACCCTCAAGCAGTCCAACCCCTTATCAAAGCCTTAAATGATATAGACTCTGGCGTCCGCTATTTAGCTGCTGGTGCCTTAGGCAAAATCGGCGACCCACAAGCAGTCGAATCCCTTATAAAAGTCTTAAATGACAAAAACTCTGGTTCTGGTGTCCGCTTTTCAGTAGCCAGTGCCTTAGAAAAAATCGACGATCCAAGAGCAAAACAAGCACTTAGCAAAAGAGCATTGGCCAGTAAATCAAAAAGATTAATAACAGTCGTGATTAAAATAATGGTACTATGTTCCCCGATTCTCTTAATTGTAGGCTTTGTCCTGTTCCTGAAATATAAAGGCTACATAAAGAGAAGATTTTGATAGTATAGAGATACAGAAAAGTGAGGTTAGTTATGAAACGTGTCAAGATCAAAGAGTCTATTAAGTGGATACTGCTGGTGTCGGGCATTTTTGTTTGTTTATTACTCACAGGATGTAAAGAAAAATCTGCTGACTACTACAATAATCAGGGTAAAGCCAATAACGCTAAAGGCCAGTACGACCAGGCCATATCAGATTTCACCAAGTCCATTGAGATAGACCCAAAGTTTGTTGAGGCCTACAATAATCGGGGTGAAACCAATATCGTTAAAGGCCAGTACAACCGGGCCATCTCAGATTTCACCAAGTCCATTGAGATAGACCCAGAGTTTGCTGTAGCCTACAAAAATCGCGGGATTGCCTATGATGCTAAAGGCGAACATGACTTGGCCATCTCAGATTACACCAAGGCCATTGAGATAGACCCAGAGTTTGCTTTGGCCTATATTAATCGTGGATTTGCATACGGACAGAAAGGCGAACATGACCAAGCTATTTCAGATTTCAACAAGGCCATTGAGATAAATCCAAAGTATGCTGAAGCCTACTCTAGTCGGGGGATTACCTATGAACAAAAAGGCCAGCTTGACCAAGCCATCTCAGATTACACCAAGGCCATTGAGATAGACTCAAAGTTTTCTCATGCCTACTATAGTCGAGCGGTTGCTTATGAACAAAAAGGCCAGCTTGACCGAGCTATCTCAGATTACACCAAGGCCATTGAGACAGACCCAAAGTTTGCTGTCGCCTACTACATGCGGGCGTTCGCCTACTACCATAAACGGGATTATGACAAGGCGTGGGAAGATGTTCAGAAAGCGCAAAGTTTGGGGTATCAAGTTCCTCCAGAGTTAATCAATGATATTAGTAAAGCTTTAGGAATAGAAAAGTAAGTTAACACAAGCCCCTCAAAGGCCATTTAAACGACGAAATCTGAGGGGTCTTTCGTGCTGAAACGTGGTGATACAAGCTTAACCTACTCTTTGATATTAAAACTGAGATGTATGAGTTTCTTTTTCTTTCTTATCTAACTGAATCATCCGTATCGGGTGAGACTACCTATGAACGGAACTCTTACCCTCACTGTTGAGTCAAGAACAAGGTGCATTATGACCAAGATGTTATCGTACCTTGATAAAGCATCAAGCATAAGACTCGCGGGCGGGGGCATCTTCGACAGTGCTTTCACACCGTATGCTCAAACAGTATTTTAATCCCAAGCCCAATAAGGATTATTCCGCCGAAGGCTTCAATCTTGTTTTCGAAAAAATGTCCGAATCTTTTGCCGATGCAAACGCCAAGATATGACAGTACGAATGTGACCAGACCTATTATTATCACTGCAATAGCAATAGAGCTTACGATAAGTGAAAGGGTAATGCCGATTGCCAGAGCGTCGATACTCGTAGCAAGGGCAAGAATCAGCAAAACCAGGACATTCGATGGGTCCAAATTCTTCTTGGCCGACTCAATCTTGAACGACTCATAAATCATCTTGCCTCCGACGGCAGCTAAAAGGCCAAAGGCGATCCAGTGGTCATAATCAGCTATGTAATCTTTTACACTCAACCCCGCCAGAGAACCTATCAACGGCATAAATGCCTGAAAGCCGCCAAAAAAAACAGCCATTCGCAGGGCGTGCCTTACGTGCAACTGCTGATACACACTGCCACTGACAATAGAGACTGCAAAGGCGTCCATTGCCAGTCCAACGGCTATTACTATGATTGTAACCAAATCCATAAAACGCCTTCAAAAGATTCCTCTTTTCTACTCGGCTCTTATTATGCCATCTTTTGTCAGGTCTTCGCTAATCTTCCGGCCGGGCTTGACAACCAAAAAATCGCTGTTGTGCCAATCACCGTCAACAAGCTTCTGCATAAGGACGGGATTGCCCTTTAGCTCATCGTAGTTCCAGTGAAGAAATTCGGCGCAGCGTTTCGTGTAATTTTTATACTCATTCGAATCGGTAAGGCCCCAATCGATATACGTTGCCCAATCATACTCCTTTATCCACTTTTGCTCGACATCCATCAGATATTGAGCGTTATCGTCCCCGTATTTTTCCTTATACTCTTTGAGCATTTTTTCATAGCGCTCCTTGCTGGGCTGCTTGCCGGATTCTATCCAGCCGGCGCTATACCAATAAACACCGCGGTGGGAGTCGAAGTATTCCTGGTATTTGTCTTTCGAGCCAAGCAGAAGTGTAATGCAATCATGACCTCGCGGGGCAACAATGGGGATTTTCGCCGA
>JBARPZ010000507.1:0-8860 GCA_049643445.1 Sedimentisphaerales bacterium | reverse complement strand
TGAAATACTCTATCAGGCCAGGCCTCATATCGGTACAGACAATCTCGTTAAGATTGTAAAGAACCTTCGCAATACAATTATCTCGTTAGGTGGACAGGTTCGCTTTGAAACAAAACTGACAGGTATTGAAATAAAAGACGGCAAAGTTGCCGGCGCAATTGTTAACGACTCTGAAACTATCGAGACAGACACCATAGTGCTTGCCCTGGGACACAGCGCAAGGGACACATTCGAAATGCTGCATGAACTGGACATACCTATAGAAGCAAAGCCGTTTTCAATAGGCGTTCGTATTGAGCATCCCCAGGGCTTGATAGACAAGGCCCAGTACGGCAGATTTGCATCGCATCGGCTTCTTGGCCCGGCTGAATATAAGCTGGTCCACCACTGCGAGAATGGCCGCTCTGCATATACTTTCTGTATGTGCCCCGGTGGAAAGGTGATCGCTTCTTCATCTGAATCCGGAGGCATAGTAACAAACGGCATGAGCAGTTATTCTCGAAATCATATTAATGCGAATAGCGCCCTGTTAGTAGGTGTCACCCCACGGGATTTTGCAAGCACAAGCCCATTGGCCGGCATTGAGTTCCAACGGAAATGGGAGCGAAAAGCCTTTGAGACCGGAGGCAATAACTACTTTGCGCCTGTCCAGCTTGTGGGTGATTTCTTCTCTGGCCGGCCTTCAAATTCACTGGGAGAGGTTTGCCCATCATATACGCCGGGGATCACACCATGTGACCTTGCGGAATGTTTGCCTGGATTTGTTGTCGAAACCCTCCGTCTGGCGATCCCACAGATGGACAAAAAACTCAAAGGCTTTGCGAGGAACGATGCGGTTATGACCGCAGTAGAATCGAGAAGTTCTTCACCAATAAGGATTGTCAGGAATGAGACTTTACAGAGCCCCGCTATTAAAGGGCTATACCCCGCCGGTGAAGGCGCAGGCTACGCTGGCGGAATAATCTCTACAGCCGTCGATGGGATCAAAATAGTTGAAGCCATAAGTAGCAAAACATTGAAATTAGCCTAAAGTAAAAAAAAACGGCATAAAATTAATTTTTTTTGGCCGCCAATTTTAAATTCTAAATAGCGATTACAGACGAAGATTAAATTCCCTCCTGAATCTGAAGTTTCAGGCTTAAATAACATAATTTTCTCCTTACGAGATCCCACAGTAAAAAGGCGGAAAGCAGGATTATATTGATTCTGACCCGCCACACTGATGGCGGGCAAGAATTGGGTTTGTTTGGGTTTGAATTGGGTTTGTATTGGGTTTGTTTTGGCATTTTATTGGCTTTAATTGGGTTTGAATTGGCTTTGATTGGCTTTAATTGGCTTTGAATTGGCTTTGTTTTCCTAATTGACCAAGTGTCCATTCTGTCGTAATCCTTTGTTAATACCTTATTTACGTTCAACTTGACTTTTCGGAAATTGGCTTTGTTTTGCATAAAAAGTTTATAATTTCGTACGTAATCTTTCGTACATGTCAGGGGCCAGGGGTGAGGGGTCAGGGATTTGTGGAGGCCCTTCGGGCGGATTTTTATTTGAAGCCGGCTAAATAGGTGTTTATTTGTCATTAATACACCAAAATGTTTAAAACATTGGCATTTATTATGCAAAATAATGCTTTTATGCGTGTATCTGCTGATACTAAGACCTTGCCACGCTGTGGCTTACGTCGTGCGGTTCTCCGCTAAATACCTGCCCTTTTTAGGGCAATTGTAATTATACCAAACTGGCCCAGAATGTTCAATGAAAATCAAACAATTTAAATAAAAAAATTTAATGCGGATTTCACCCCAGTGAGATGACCCCAGTGAGATAACGCTTCGCTATCTCACGGGGCAGGCACTTCGCTATCTCACGGGATAAACAGATCAAAGAGATTTTTTTTGGTGTTTTTTGGCTTTTGGGGCTCATAAATGCGGATTTGTGAAAATTTTTGTGATTTTTTCATTTTTTTCTCGACATAACCTTTATTGCATGGTAAGATTTTCTTACCTTTATGTAAGGAGAACAATTATGAATCGAAAAGAAGTTATTAAAATTGTCATTGAAAAACTAACAGAAATTCAAGAAATCAGTGATCGCGAAAAAGTTCCTATCAGCGACAATACAATTCCTATTGGCGAACTTCCTGAATTCGACAGTATGAATGGTGTTGAATTTGCGTCTATGATTGATGAAGTTTTAAGTATTGGCGATGTAGGTAATCTCTGTGCATCTAAAGATGGCACGCGAGCATTAACAGTTGGTGAAATTGCAGATAGAATTCTCGAAATCGCCTCAGAATAATAGGAGTACCTATGACCACTTCAGATAATGAACGAAACATAGTAGCTTCACGCTTAAGAACGGCTCGTGAAATGGCAGGCTTATCGCAAGCCCAAGTTGCCAAGATTCTCGGTCTACACCGACCATCTGTTTCAGAGATGGAGGCTGGACGTCGAAAAGTATCGGTTGATGAATTAACTAAGCTTGCTAAAATCTATTCCATTGATATAGAATGGCTTGCGGGATCTACACCTGATGCCACAAATGGCGACGAACGAATACAGTTTGCAGCACGACAATTGGCTAAGCTTAAAGATGATGATCTTGATAAGGTTTTGAATTTACTTCATGCATTGCGTCCACAGAAAGGGCGAAGGAAATGACAAGGAAAGTAGAATTAGCTCGAAAGGCTTATAAATCAGCCATTCAAGAAAGACGTAATGCAGGTATAAATCCTGCTTCAGCAATCTGTGTTTTTGATTTGATTTATGAACGTGGTGTTGAGGTGCGTTTTCAAAATATTTCGAGCATGGAGGGGCTTTACTATAATGATGGTAAACCACTCATATTAGTTTCTTCCTGTCGCCCACGAGGAAGAGTTGCTTATACTTGTGCGCACGAATATGGTCATCATGTGTTTGGGCATGGGAATAGAATAGATGAGGTTCTTGACTCTAAGTCAGAGAAAAAATGGGAACCAGATGAGTTTTTGACGGATTGTTTTGCCGGTTTTCTTCTTATGCCGAAGCTTGCTATCTGTAAAGCATTTTCTTCGAGAGGATGGGATATCAAACATTGTACCCCAGAACAGGTATTTGTTATTTCGGGGTATATGGGAACAGGATACCACTCTTTGTTGACGCATATGTGTTACTCCTTGAGAGTTATGGCCCGCCCACAGTTTGACATGTTATCAAGTGCGACCCCTAAAAGCATTAAAAGCAAATTAACGGGATTTGAACACACAGGAGAGGTTATTGTGTTCGACAGAAACTGGGGGCAGAAAGCTATTGACCTTTGCGTAGGTGATATTCTTATTGCCCCAAAGAAATCAGTTATTGAGGGGGCATGTGTAGAACTTGTCGATACATGTACAACCGGTTTAATTTATAAGGCTTTTTCCCAAGGGCTTGATAGGATACAGGATGAAGAAGGAGGAGTGGCTTCACATATCAGGGTATCACGCACGTTTTTTGAAGGTCTTGTTCAATACCGTCATTTTCCGGAGGTAGCCAGTGAGTAGTCATACTAAACATATTAAAGAAGATAATCTTTCAATAGCCTGGGCAAGAGCATTTTTAGCTACTATGAAATATCCCGAAATCTCTCCTATGACAATTACTGTAACAGGTTTGAGCAACGAACATATTCCTGAATGTCCTGAAGTACGAAATGAATTAGGCAGTTCTTTGAAAGATAATTCGTTTCGGTCTTGCCATACTGTTGCAAATACCATATTTCCAAAAAGTTTATGGAATCCGCAAAGAGATGCAGATTTTCTATTTGGTCGTTATAAGCGGTGCCGGAAACAAATTCGCAAATGTCCCCCAAATCGCATTGGAGTTTATTTTGATAGACTCACGGCATATGGAATCGACTATGGAGAACCGGTGAATCAACTTGAATATATTATCAAAACCTATAAAGAAAAAAGAAATCATCGTCGCAGTGCACTTCATGCCTCAATTCTTGATCCTAAGTGCGATCAGAAACATCAACAGCAAAGAGGCTTTCCCTGCCTTCAGCAGGTTGGCTTCGTTCCAGTGAATAAGAAATTTCTTAATGTTGTGGGATTTTATCCAATGGAATACATTTATGACCGTGGGTATGGGAACTATTTGGGCTTATGTCGCCTCGGTCAATTTATGGCAACTGGAATGGGATTAGAATTAGCTCAAATGACATGTTTTGTTGGCGTTGCTGCGGTTGGAAAAATGAACAAAACTCCTTTGAGAGGTTTAGAACATAGAATTGAGAGATATATTAGTGAATATGAAACCAGAATGCGAGGGCAGAATGAATAATACTCTCGCTTCTCCAGAAATAACGGATATCAAAAGAGTAAAGCGAACGTGGGCACCGGCCATCCCAACGGAAGTCTTTGATACTTATTGGCGATTTGCTGTTGAGCGGCAAGCAATTTTTTTTCGACGGATAAAAAAGACATTGGGGCCTTGGACCCAAGATCCAATCTTACAAGTATATAAGTTTACAAATGCTTATCGTGCATCAGATCGAGTTAGTCAATACTTGATTCGTAAAGTAATCTATCAAGGTGGCCCTGCAACCGAAGAAGTATTTTTTAGAATAATTATGTTTAAACTATTTAACAAAATTGAAACATGGGAAATGTTGACTCGTGAATTAGGAATTCTTTGTTACAGAAATTATTCTTTCAAGAAATATAATCAAGTGCTTTCCCAGGCAATGCTTGGCGGCAAGACAATATATTCAGCCGCATACATTATGCCAAGTGGTAAATCTACATTTGGATACACTAGAAAGCATTCTAATCATCTTAAATTATTGGAAATGATGATGAAAAACCGTGTTTATGATCAAATCGCTAATGCTCCTAATATGTCATCAGCATTTGAAATATTGCGTTCTTATCCAACTATTGGAGATTTTTTAGCATATCAATTGGTTACGGATTTAAATTACAGCGAGTTAACAAAGTTCTCTGAAATGGAATTTGTGGTTCCAGGGCCAGGGGCTAAAAGTGGAATTAAAAAGTGCTTCAAATCACTTGGTGGCCTCACTGAACCGGAGATAATTCTACGAGTTACTAAAAGACAAAATGATGAATTTGAACGTATAGGATTAACTTTTCAAGACCTTGGTGGCAGACTCTTACAGTTGATAGATTGCCAGAATCTATTTTGTGAAGTAGATAAATATGCAAGAGTTGCATATCCACAATCAAATGGTTCTGGAAGAACAAGAATTAAACAGAAGTTTAATCCTAAGTATGAGCCAATTGACTATTTGTATCCGCCGAAATGGGGGATTAACATGGGCGTCTGTGAGAGTACGTAACGCGGGAAGTTGCCGTTACCCTTCCAACTTCGGGCCTCTTAACTTAGCGTCTTTAAGTTCCAGATAGCACTTCTGGTCGTGCTTGTTTCGAACCTGAAAAAGGAGATATGATTTCTTCAATTTTGGTGTATCGACAGCTAGGCGCAACATTTTGCGGAGTCTGCCAATCCAATTCTTGCTGATGGCTTTTTTCTCTTTGTTACCCCAATGGTCATCGTCGTCTGTGGTAATAATGATAGATATTCGGGTGTCACCAAATTCTTTAACCTCAACTTGGCCATTCATGATACCGGCTGGTTCTTCCTGGAGTTTTGTTAAGGTTGGTCTCCCCCAGCACTGTATTTCGTCCGCCATGTAGAGGATGAAAGACAGCGTGTTGAATGTCAGATGATATATGTCTGGGCACGTGTGACTCGCAATTGCTCGCAGGATTTCTCGGCGAATCAAGAATTGCCGAGCGTCTTCCTCGGAGAGAGGAGACCACCAGTCATGGCACAAATCTGATTCAAGAAAGTACACGAGCGCCTTGCTGATCAGAAGAGAACTGACAACACCGTGATCAAGGTTGTCAAAGGACTTCAGAAGCTTCAAGTAGTACTTATTCTGCAGGTGTGTGACGTAAATATTTTCTTCTTTACTTTTGTCTTCACCCTTCGGGGGTCTCGCGCTTTCAGCAAGTATAACCGGCTTGGAAGCCATCAGGCGAATCACGGTGTCATGAAAAGGCTGCATTTGTTGTGAAAATGCGAATCGAAGATCTCCCTGTGGCAGCAGACCTTGTTGAGTAAATGCCTTACGAGCTCGTTCATTGACTCGCTCCAGTTGAGACAGTGGGTATCCAATATCGTGGCATAGGGCGACAAGTGCCCACATGCACTCCCACTCCTTGCTGGTAATTGTGCTATGGAGCTTTGTGTCTGCTATGAGTCTGCCACCGAAGCAGCTCTTCAGAAGACCCTGACCAATGATCCATACCCGGAAAGAGTGCACAACATGATCCCTGTACTGTTCCGGCGATGCACCGTACATCACTCCCTCGAAATCAGAGAAACCGCTGAGTACCTCTTGAAGTTCGGTGACCCCTAAAGATGCTTTGTCAAAGAAAGTGCCTATGATTCTGTCCTTACCACCTTTAGGCCACTCTCTCGAGTCGTTTTTCTTCAGGATCCACAGGGCGTCTTCTAGAACAGCAGGCCAGATATGTTTCAGCAAAAGATCTCTCGTCTTCGCCTTATTCATATTTGAACTGTCATCGATTTTACAAATTAGCTTCTTAGTCTTTCGGGACAGGAAACCTATAGAAGTGTTTCTCTTGAGGTATTGAAGGAGAACTTTGTCGCCTTTGCCTCTGTCATTGAGCTTGAACGAAGGTTTTGGAAACCGCATGATATCCCCCCGCTTTTTGGTTGTTCCTCAGCGCCCCGTGGACTGGGCATTCGAGACAGTTTGTAAAGTGTATTCGGTTGTGGAGATCCGAGACCTGTGGACTCTCCACAATCTGGGATAGTGTCATATTGTGAACTGATAAGCCCCACTGGCAGCGATCGTGGCGCTTAAAGACTTCGCAGGGAAGCACATTGCCATCGGCCTGAACCACGAGTTTGCCAAATCCAGCGCGACAGGGGACTTTGTTTCCCGGTACTATGCCATTGAATGGTGAGCCTGTACGGATGTCGACGCTACTTTGTGCGCGCAAACGGAGGACTTCATTCACAAACAAGTCCTCTTCTTCGGGGCATAACTCAAGCTCTTTTCGGTTGAGGGCTCCTCTGCCTTGGGGGACAAACCGCAAAACACTGATTCTGGTGATTTGCAGGTCCTGGGCTAATTTGACAAGATGCGTAAACTCATGAACGTTGACTCGCAACGGAACGAAGTTCATCTCACATTCGATTCCGGCCTGAAGGCAGTCTTTCAAAGAAGTGAATAGACAATTATAACTTCGAGGAGTCTGGGTAATATAGTCATGCGTTTGAGCAGTTGCGCCGTGGAAACTGAAAATGAACTTGATGTCTTTGAGTCCGGCGCAATTCTCGATGATTGTGGGGGGAAGACTAGTAATGCCGTGGGTAGTTTTAGCTAGGCCACATGTAAATACCTCAAGGAGCATTCCCGATTCGAGGACTCGCCGGGCCACGGGAAAGAAACTGTCGCTAGCGGTAGGTTCGCCTCCTCCAAGGCTGACCTTCGCTGCACCCAATCGTCCAGCCTCATCGATCAAGCGTAGGGCGAGCTCGCGTGATAACGAATTCGTGCAAATAGGGCCGGAACCGGATGAACAATGTAGACACTCGGATGGGCACCAATCCGTTAGCTCTAATGTTAACTCCTCGAATCCTTTCACGGAATTATCCTTTCAGAACAACGTCGCTATTATCTTAAATTAAAAGATTAACTTCATTTTACCATTTGTCAAGCCTTTTTACAATAAAAAATTGGCCAATCCGGGAAATCCGGGGTCAATGAATTTACATTAAAATTTTGGGAATTTGCGAGCCAGCATGACCTGGCTTGTGGTGTTTGGCTTGGTCATGCCAGGAATTTCAGAATGATATTTTTGTAATACTCTACGCCTTTTTTCAGGTCGCTGATGTCAATATATTCATCCGGCTTATGGGCGAGGTGCGGCTTGCCGGGTCCGAAGACCACGACCGGCAAACCCAGCGAAGCAAAATGAGGTCCATCGGTGGTGAAACCTACCGCGGTGGTTTTGTTAATACCGGTGGCAGAGCAAAAGTCCCTGACGAAATCGCACTGATTATCAGTTTCTAATGAACCAACCTGGCGTATAATGGAAACTTCGGCTTCGAATTGAGGATTTTTTTGCTTTAATTTCGCAAAGATTTTTTGCAAATCGTTAATAATATCCTGATAGTTTTGCCCCGGCACCGTGCGAATATCTATCCCGATTTCGCACTTATCCGGGACAACGTTCATTGCCTGGCCGCCGGTGATTGTATTGATACTCATAGAGCATTCGCCTAACAGGTCGTGCGGCTCGAATCGAATCTTGAAATTCTCCAGCTCGTCCAAGACTGACTTCATCGAAGCTATTGCATTTACTCCCAATTGTGGCGCTGAGCTGTGAGCGGTCTTGCCCCAGGTTTCAACTTTAAGCCACAGTATTCCTCGATGCGCCGTGATAATCTCAAAATCCGTCGGTTCAGGGAGAACAACGCCGGCAATGTCAGGCAGCCCGCCGGGGTCGTGGACAAATCGCCTCGCTCCGCAGCTGTCGGTCTCTTCACCCGCAGCTCCAAAAAGTATAATATCTCCCTGCAGCTTCGTGCCGGAATCGGCAATCTCGCCGATTGCAGTAACAATTGCAGCTATCCCGCCCTTCATATCCGTCGAACCTCTGCCGTAAATTTTGCCCTCGCTTTCAATGGCGGCAAAGGCCGGGTGCTTCCAGCTTGCCTGGCCCGGCGGGACGACATCGAGATGGCAGGCAAATAAAAGCGCACCTTTGTGCCCACTTGATTTTACCTGTGCAGTAATATTTGCCCTGGTTCGGTCCCATTTATCTATGCGGGAATCTATCCCTGAG
>JBARPZ010000506.1:0-12346 GCA_049643445.1 Sedimentisphaerales bacterium | reverse complement strand
GCTTCTCCGCTTAAGGCAGCGATTCGAGAATGGTCTGTCTGTTTACTACGGGCACGAAAATCAGGATGAAACAATCACTTCAAATACTGTTTCCATAGCGCCCGATGAGTTCAGGATTAACACTTTTGGCGCCGAATACGCCAACAAAGGACTTCTGCTGTTGGCAGAGTACTCCAAGGAAAGCTCCACTCAACTGCCTTCAACCAGCAAACGCTTCGAGGCAAAACACAACTGGCGGGTCAATTCGGATACGAAGGCCGACGTTCACGCCAGTTATCACTGGATTGATTTCGGTCAGCCGGACCCTCGCGAGTTGGAGCTTTATACGCTGGGAACAGGAATATTTACCAGGCTAAAGGATAGATTTACACTGTCCTGCCGCTTAGATTGGCGAAACGAAGATGACAGCGTTTTCGGAAATACAGATGGATTGCGGATAGGCTCAGAATTAAGATATGACTACCGTCAACTGAGCGTTCGGGCGGGCCTGGAATTTAATCAACTTGACCGCAGAGATGACGAGCTTGGCAGTACATTTTTTTACCTTCGACTCAAGAGATCTTTCTGATTATTGATAGTTAAATTAGCAATGAGAAGTAATATCTTAAGAAAGCATAATGTTGAAATCGGCCTTTCGGCTTTTATTGGGGTCATAGTGGTGATTTGTTCAGGGTGTGGCCAGCCGGCAGGTGAATTGTTTGCCCCGCCTGCAAAACCGATTGTCTGGCCGGCTCCGCCGGAAACGGCGAGAATAAAATACGTGGGACAGATATCCACAGAGAAAGACCTTCACAGGGCCGTTTCCCTATCGGAGGGATTGGGTCAGCTTATCTTCGGCCAGAAAGAAATCGGGGTGCTGGTAAATCCTTATGGGGTGGCCCTGGATGGCAAGGACAGGTTATTCGTTGCCGATACATCCGGCTCTGTGATTCACGTGATGGATCTGAAGACACGCCAGTACAAGCAATTGTCTGAACTTGCTGATAACGAGAAACTCGCAACTCCGGTGGCCCTGGCAATAGCAGAGGGGCAGGTTTTTGTCGCCGACAGCAGCCTTGCCAAGATTTGTGTTTTCGACAGAGAAGGCAGGTTCCAATTCTCCTTCGGACAAGAACGATTGAAAAGGCCTTCAGGTATAGCATATTGGGCCGAGGGCGAAAAAGTCTATGTCAGTGACACATCGCGACATGTTGTTGATATCTTCAGCCGCTCGGGAGAGTTTCTCCATGAAATCGGTGGCAGAGGATTGAAGGCCGGAGAGTTTAACTTCCCTACTCAACTATGGATCGACCATTCGGGCCGACTATATGTCAGCGATACACTGAATTACCGCATTCAGGTATTCACAAGCGGTGGTATATTTCTGTTTACGTTTGGTGATCAGGGAGATCGGCCGGGCAACTTCGCCCATCCCTGTGGGGTAGCTACAGACAGTTTGGGTAATATTTATGTAACGGACCGTCAGTTTGAAAACGTTCAAATATTCGACCGCGCCGGCCGTATACTTATGGCATTCGGACAGGAAGGTACCGACATCGGCCAGTTCTGGCTTCCTGCGGGTATTTGGATAGACGGCAGTAATAAAATCTATATTGCTGATTCATTTAATAAAAGAATACAGGTATTTCAATTGCTTGTTTACGAGGAACAATGAGCTTGAAATCATTTTTTGCAATACAATTTATAGTGGCAGCGTTTTTAGCCTTGCCGCCATTTAGAGCGGCTGCCTCGATCGAAGGTACGGCACATGATTTGTCTGTTTCAGGTGCCGGTACAGGCAATCCGTGCAGCTTTTGCCATACGCCGCATGGGGCTTTAAGCGGAACTCCTTTATGGAACCACGCTCTCTCGGAAACGACGTACCGGATTTATCAAAGCTCCTCCCTTGAAGCCAACATAAGCCAGCCTACAGGCTCGAGCAAACTATGTCTGAGCTGTCATGACGGCACAGTTGCACTGACGCGTACAATAAGAGGTGGTACTGAGGGCGCTTACATAACGCCAGGATCGGCAAACCTTGGTACGGATTTATCAGACGATCACCCTATAAGTTTTGTTTATTCGGCAGCATTATCCGTGGAAGATGTGCAGATACGTCCACCTTCGACATTGCCGGAAGAACTTGGGCTTGACAGGTCGGGTGAGCTGCAATGCACCACCTGCCATAATCCTCACGACAATCAGTACGGCAAGTTTATGGTCATGTCCAATCAACGGTCGCAGATGTGCACAAGCTGTCATGACTTATCCGGCTGGATGACCTCAAGCCATGAGAGCTCGACGGCGTCAACAATCGGTTCTAAAGACCTCTCTCTGAAAGAAAGCGGATATAATACAGTTTCAGATGCCGGCTGCCTGTCGTGCCACATGCCTCACTCGGCGGGAGGACATGAGCGTCTTCTTCGTTTTGCCAAGTCTGAAGATAATTGTCTGAACTGCCATGACGGTTTGGTGGCACGTACAAATTTACGATCCGACCTTTCAAAGCTGAGCCGACACGACGTGCTTCGGTACGAAGGTGTTCATGATTTGAAAGAATCTCCGTCAGGGTCAGGAAGACATGTTGAATGTGTTGACTGCCACAATCCGCATGCCGTTCATGATTCAGTAATCCAGGCCCCGATAGCATCCGGTGCGATGCGGGAGGTTACAGGAGTATCAGCGGCAGGTGCGGTCACACAAAGTGTTCAATATGAGTATGAAGTGTGCTTCAAGTGCCATGGGGACAATCCAGGCCGAATCGAATCCAGGATTACCAGACAGATAACGCAGACCAATACGCGGTTAGAATTTGACCCGTCTAATCCTTCTTTTCATCCGGTTGTTTCCGTGGGTATCAACCAGAACGTACCCAGCCTGAAATCACCAATTACGGTTGCGACTGTAATATACTGTACCGACTGCCACAATTCAGACAGTACGTCAGGTACGAAAGGACCTCACGGCTCCAATTATCCCAACCTGCTTGCCTATCGCTATGAGACATCGGACTTTACACAAGAGAGTGAATATTCTTATGAGCTTTGCTATAAATGCCACAGCAGGAACAGTATTCTAAACGATGAAAGTTTTTCAAAGCATATGAAGCATCTGGCGAAAGAAATTCCATGTTCGGCGTGTCATGACGCACATGGAATCAGCTCGGCCCAGGGGACAACACAGAACAACAGCCATCTGATAAATTTTGATATATCCATAGTGCGTTCCGACCCTGCATACAGCCAATTGAAGTATGAAGACGGCCCGGGCGTATTTCACGGGCAATGTTATTTAGAGTGTCATGGTAAAGCGCATTCGCCGCTTTCTTATTAGGGCGGAAAATATGTAATTATTGTAACTTAGAACCAAGTATGGCCTCGGGCGGTGGACTGTTTTGTCCAACGTTGTGGGGTCAGTCAAAAAAAGTAAATGTAACAGGAGTAGTTTTATGAAAAAGAAAACAATAGTGAAGACTATTATTGGAGTGGCATTGATAGGAGGGGGAATGACGTATTTTATTCATCAAGCCATGCAGTCTTCCTGGGCGTATTATTATTCAGTTGATGACTTTGCAGCCAATCGTGCCGCGGCGAAGAACCATTCGCTCCGCCTTGCCGGTAGAGTCAAGCAGGACAGTATAGTCCGTGATTTACAAAAGATGAGCCTGAATTTTACACTGGCAGGTTCTGAAACAGAGCTGCCGATTCATTATAAAGGGACGGTTCCCGATAATTTTGCCGATGATATTGAAGTAGTTATCGAGGGCCGACTGGACACCGCCGGGATTTTTCAGGCGGACCGGCTCATGACCAAGTGTGAGTCGAAATATAAGGCAAAGGTACAATAAACTATGGCCGAATTAGGAAACTACGCTTTAATTCTGGGATTCTTCTTAGCCAGTTATGCAGTGCTAATCGATATTTTAGGGGCCTGGCGCAAAGACGGTGGTTTAATTGACAGCGGACGGAATGCCACAATCGCTTCCCTTGGATGCCTTACCGTTGCGACCATCGCTCTCTGGGTCCTGTTGATCAGCGGCGATTTTAGTGTCAGTTACGTAGCAGAACATACATCAAAGGCCCTGCCGCTTGCTTACAAAGTAAGTGCTCTCTGGGCCGGAGCTTCCGGTTCGCTGCTGTTTTGGTTGTGGCTGCAAGTCGGCTTTGTTGTGCTTGCGTATTGCACATTCGACGCAAACAAAAAAGTTTTTGCCGCCAGCGCCAGGGCCGCCGCTAATTTGGTTTCGGTATTCTTTTTGCTTGTTCTGGTTCTGGACAAGAACCCGTTTACATTATCTTCTGTTGTTCCCGCCGATGGGGCAGGTTTGAATCCGCTCCTGCAGCATCCTGCGATGGCTTTGCATCCACCGACACTTTTTATCGGCTATGCAGCATTTGCAATCTCTTATGCTTGGGCCCTTGCGTCGCTGAAAGGTCACGGTGGAGAGCAAGCACCTGAGCTTTTCAAACAGGCGCGCAACTGGATATTGTGGGCATGGCTTTTCCTGACAGTCGGTAACGTGCTTGGTGCCTGGTGGGCTTATGAAGAGCTTGGCTGGGGCGGTTATTGGGCGTGGGACCCGGTTGAAAATTCATCCCTCATGCCGTGGCTGATAGCAACGGCGCTGCTGCACTGCTCCAGAACTTACAAACGAAATACCTCAACTGAAATCTGGATGATGATTCTCAGCATTGCCACGTTCAGTTTATGCATTTTCGGGACATTTCTTACGAGATACGGATTGGTATCAAGCGTTCATGCTTTTCCGGAGCCCGGACTTGGTATATTATTTCTTGTTTTGCTTGTCCATATATGGATTATAGCCGCGATACTGCTATGGCGTTCATACAGATATGGTGACATCAAAATGGCTGCCAGAGGGAAGGGCTTTAGATTTATAACCTACAATAACTGGCTGATGATATTGCTGACGCTCGTTATATTTGTCGGTACTATGTTTCCATTCTTCAGCGGTCTTTTAACCGAGCAAAAAATCACCCTCAAACCGGAATATTTCACGAAGATCACTGCCCCTGGCGGTTTGGCACTTTTGCTTTTGTTATGCGTTTGTCCATATCTGTTACGTTACGGCATCAGCAAAAGCTGGCGGACAATTGGTGTGGTGCCTGTGGTCATAATAGCTTTGGCAGCCTGGCTGGTCAGCCACAAATTAGCTCCCGTCTGTTTTATCATTTGCGGCTTTGGGATGCTCAATCTGGCAGTCGATTTTATCAGCAGATATATACAAAATCGAAGGAGAGACAATAAGTCTGTGCCGCCGCTGAACCTGCGTTGGTATGGTGCAAGAATTGTACATATTGGTGTGGTGTTAGCTTTTATCGGTATTGCCGGCTCGGGTGGTTACAGCACAGAAGAACTTGCCGCCTTAAGACCCGGTGAGGAAATGAGTGTGGCCGGTTTTGATATTGTATACGAAGGTCTGGATACCGAACACGGGCCGAACTTTACTGCGGTGACGGCGAAGATCTCGGTTTATGAAAGACCAGATTCCAATACTCCAAATACAATTTCGGATAATGAGGGGCGAAAGTTGCTTGCCAAGCTGGGCCCGGCCAAGGCGGTTTACGGTGCGAGCGGGAAAGCGGTCAGTGAAGTTGATATCCGAAGGACCCTGCGGGAGGACCTTTACTTAGCCCTTACCGAGGTTGACGCCGGCAGCAAGCTGATCAATCTTAGAGTTATGGTCAAGCCATTGATAAACTGGATTTGGATTGGCAGTATGGTTATGCTGCTGGGGACAGTAGTCGTTCTAATTTCCTTTTATAAGCGTAAGATAACCGTATAATGATACGGTAAAAGGACGGTTCAATGCAATATACAAAATGGATCCTGTTAGCGGTGTGTGTGGCTTTGGTTGTTTGGCCGCTGCTGGCAAGGCGAAGTAATAAAACCGAGTAAAGATCGAGAGGTAAACCACTTGAGGCGAATTTTCAGTGCGATTGTAATAATATTTGTATGTGCAGCGGCATGCTTTGCCAACAATGCCGATGTAGACAGCAGACGATTGGTTTTATCCGTGGAGGTAACCAACGGCACTGAAAACGGGCACGCTGTATCCGGTGACAATGCCACTTTGACAATATACGAACACAATAAACTGATTGACCGCTTCGAGAGTAAAGTCGGGACCGACGGCACAGTATTATTTGAAAACATACAGGCGGGAGAACATTCCGTAGCTGTTGCCCATGTATTTCACGAAGGCATGAGCTTCGGCAGCAATGCCATCGTGCTCAAGGCCGGCCAGGAACAGGCAAATGCTCAAGTCCAGGTATTTGACGTCTCCTATGACACGTCCGGTTTATCAGCAAAGACACACCACATCATACTAAAGCGACAGGACGACTCTGTTTTATTAACAGAATATATTCAACTGGTAAATACTTCAGATATGGCGATAGGCTCCAAACAGAAAGACAGTGCAGGCAGGCCGATGGTCTTAAAGGTACCTCTGCCGAAAGGATTTCAGAATTTTACAAGCTCCAGCTATCTTGAGCCTCAAGCATTAGGATTTACGGAACAGAGTTTCTACGATACAATGGGTGTACCTCCGGGGAGCCATGAGATCATTTTCTCATACACCCTTGAGATAAAATCTGATACGATTGATATAACAAAGAAAATTTCTTTGCCAACTTCCCATTTTGTGCTTTATTCACAGTTAGGTGAAAAAAAGATACAGGGGCTTGGTGATGTGGCCGGTGAGCTGGCTTTGGGCGATGGAACTTCGTCCGAGTACTTTGTATTAGGTAACCTGACCTTCGGGAAGGAGGTCAAATTCAAGATTGCCGGATTGAGTATGAGTGTCGGAAACAAAAGTTCGTGGATAATTTTGGCTGTGGTATTCGGGGTCATAATAGTTGTGGCGGTTCTTAGACTGCGGCGCTCTGAAAATCAAACCATAAGCGTTTAAGTTGTAACCGAGATGGTCAAGAAATCACAAAATAACAGCAGCGACGAATCCATAATAGATGTTATTTCAGTGAGTAAGTCTTTTGGCACGAGGCCCGTGTTGAAAGGTATCGGCCTTCAGGTTGCTCGTGCTCAGGGAGTTTGTATATGCGGTGTCAACGGGGCGGGGAAAAGTACCCTGCTTCGGATAATATCAGGTCTGTTAGAGCCTTCCCAGGGCTCAGTAAGACTATGTGGATTGGAAGTCAGCTCAGAACCCGAGAAAACCAAATCGCAACTCGGCGTAATATCACATAAGAGTATGCTCTATCCCGACCTTTCACTTTCTGAAAACTTATTGTTTTTTGCCAGACTTTACAGTGTCAAAGACAGCCATAAGAGGGTCAAAGAGCTTCTTGAAGAATTAGGGCTGGCGTCTTATCGCTATGAAAGGGCCGGGATACTTTCGCGTGGAATGCTTCAGCGTTTGGCTATAGCCCGCGCGGTGATACATCGCCCTGCCGTGCTGCTTGCGGACGAACCTTTTACGGGTCTGGACACAGAGGCCTGCCGACATCTTATCAGCGTGTTAGGCAAGTTCAGGGCGGATGGAGGTACATTGGTAATGACAAGCCATGACACCCGGCTGGGGCTCCAGTGCTGTGACCGTGTAATGGTCCTGGATAAAGCACGCTTTGTTTTCGAGGCAATGACCTCCGAGATAGATACCGACCTTTTCGTGCAAGACTACCTGGCATATACGAGGGACCAAGATTGAATTATTTCTTTGAGAGTCTGTGGGCAATATTTGCCAAGGATATCATGACGGAGTTGAGGTCCAAGCAGGTCCTGCCCACGATGATAGTACTCGGAATGCTCATCGTATGGGTGATGCGTATCGTCTCTGAAGCGGCGTCACTGAGCACCGTGATGATGGGCCCCGCAGTTTTGTGGATAGCCTTTTTGTTTTCGGGACTTCTGGCACAAGAGCGGTCGTTTTCCACGGAAGAACAGGAAGACTGTATTGCCGGTTTACTTCTGGCGCCGGTTGATCCGGGGACAATCTACATCGCAAAGCTGCTTGTAAATATTGTGATGCTTTGCGTTTTCGAAGCTGTCGTGGTTCCGATGGTTTTCCTTACTTTCGAGCTTAGTATCGACGGCAGATGGCTTGAGTTCCTGGGTGTTTTATTACTTGGAAACATCGGCATATCCAGTATTGGGACATTGTTTTCGGCCATGGTCCAGCTTTCTCGTGTTCGCGGGGCCCTATTGAGCATATTGGTCCTTGTGGTATTAATGCCAATGATGATACCGGCGATTTTTGCGTTACTTTTTCTGTTTGGAGTTATTCCGGAAGAAGTCGCAGGTACGGGCTTTTTGGCGCTGGCGGGCAGCCTCAAGACATCAGTGGGGTATATGATAGCGTTCGATGTTGTCTTTACCGCAGCCTGCTGGCTGCTTTTCGGATTCGTGGTACAAGAATAGGGGACATAAAATGCGACGGCTTTTAATTTTATTAACACTTGTTCTGCTGGTAGGCTCAACATGGATGGCGTTTACACTCGGCGAGGTGGAGGCGGTGGAAAACAATATCACTGTGGAAAAGAACATCGTTTATGTTCATGTCCCGAGCGCGATTTGTGCATCGCTTTGTTTTATCGTATTGCTTGTTGCGGGTATCGGTTATCTGTCAACAAATAAGCCAATGTGGGATTATATCGGAGCGGCGTCTGCGGAAGTCGGGTTTGTTTTTGCCACGGTCCTAAACGCAACCGGCTCAATCTTCGCCCGGCCGTTCTGGCAAACCTGGTGGACACCCAGCCCGCGACTGATAAGCTCGGCGGTTTTGTGGTTTCTTTGTGTAGCTTACCTTATACTGCGGGCAAGTATCCAAAACCCACAGCGCCGTGCCCGCATCTGCGCGGTGTTCGGGATCATAGCATTTCTTGATGTACCGATGTTATTTCTCAGCGCACGCGTAATGCAGGATATGCACATAGGAAACGTCAAGTTCGAATCCGCATGGCAGGGCGCAGCATTCGGCTTGAGTATTTTAAGCATACTTTTTCTGGCGCTGCTGCTGATCTGGCTGAAAGTCGACATATTAAAAAACAAGGCCAAGCTGGAAAGCGAATTGATTTATTAGTGGAGTTCATATCATGTTTTATCTTTGTCTTGCAGTATCGGTCGCATGGTTAGTCTATTTTGTTTATTTATTTACCTTAGACAGGCAGCTCAAAGACCTTCGCCGGCGATTAGAGGCCCGCATAACAAACACACAGGAACAATAGGGCAACAGGTCTGCAAATACGACCCGCGAAGCAAGGGCCGTTCCCACGAACGGGAATCTATCGGGGGCTCTTTCTCGGTTTTGAGAGTTTGATTACACGGTTTCCTTTCTTCATCTCCAGAGCGATTCTTTTTATTGTCGCTAAGTAGTTTCATATCATCAGGTTATGGCATATCTTAACGCAACTCGGGCCTAATACCGGGCTTGTGGCACGCTATTTGTATTATTCCTTTTAAGTGCGCATGGAGTTTCTATATCTGTGTGCCCGAAGATCGCCATATTAACTGAATAATTACAGGATGATTTGGAGGAAAAATCATATGTCGACAGAAGAGTTTTCAAGCAAGTGGGCATTAGGATTCATCATAGCCGTTTTGTTTATGGCTGCGGGAGCCCTGGTCGCATTGGAAGTAGAGGTTCCCTTCGAAACACTCTGGGACTCTTCCGGACACGCAGATCCGTGTTCAGAGGCATTCAGGCACTGGGACGACGATGGTGAGGTGAGCAAAAGCTGCGCCAGATGCCACAGCGGCACCGGGTTTCAGGATTTCATCGGTGCAGACGGTTCTGCCGTAGGTACGGTTGATAGTAATCATGTCGTCGGCTCGCTTGTCGATTGCACCGCCTGCCACAATTCGGCGACCTTGGCGATGGACACTGTAACCTTCCCTGGTGTCGAACCCAACTATCCGGGCGTTACGGTGACCGGTCTTGGCCCTGAAGCGCGTTGTATGCAGTGCCACCAGGGACGAGAGTCAACTGCTTCGGTTAACGAAGAAATCGACGACGCGAATGTGGTCGATGACGACACAATCGATAGCGACCTTAGCTTCCAAAACATTCATTATGCAGCCGCCGGCGCAACGCAATTAGGCGGCGAGGCAATGGGCGGTTATCAGTATGACGGCAAAATGTATGACATAAAGTTCGCCCATACCGAGGGCATGGACACATGTCTGGATTGTCATGATCCTCATACGCTGGAAGTAAAAGTTGAGGTTTGCGGCGACTGCCACGAAGGAGTGGCCGACCACGAAGACCTGGAGACCATCCGGTTCATGGGTTCTACTAAAGACTACGACGGAGACAGTGACGTCGGCGAAGGTATCAAAGCTGAGATCGAAGGCATTCGACCCACTCTGTACGCAGCCATTCAGACCTATGCCAGAGATACGATCGGTGTGCCGATTGTATACGACTCCAGTTGGTACGTCGACACCGACGGTGATGGCGAGCCTGATGAGGATGAGCTCGACCGCAGCAATCGCTACGCCTCCTTCTCGGCGCGTCTGATCAGGGCAACCTTTAACTACCAGTTCTCAATTAAGGACCACGGCGCATTCGCTCATAATGCCAAGTACGTCATTCAGTTGATGTACGATTCGATTGAGGACCTGGATCCCGCCCTCGTTGCAAGTTTTACGCGGAACGACGCCGGGCACTTCGCCGGTTCCGAAGAGCCTTTCAGACACTGGGATGACGACGGTGAAGTCTCGGGCAGCTGCAGCAAGTGTCATTCAGCTTCGGGGCTGCCCTTCTATCTGGAAGAAGGCGTTACCGCTTCGCAGCCAACTGCCAACGGGCTTATGTGCTCCACCTGTCACGATGCCATTCCTGAGTTTACACGGCATGAAGTCGAAGAGGTGGAATTCCCCAGCGGCGCTGTGCTCGACACGGGCGATCCCAACAGCAACCTTTGTATAACCTGCCACCAGGGCCGCGAGTCCGCTGTAAGCGTCATCGAGGCGATTGCAGGGCTTGATCCCGATGATCTCGATGCTCTCGCAGGAAAGAGGTACATAAACGTGCATTACTTGCCCGCAGGTGCAACGTTCTTCGGCACCGAGGCCAAGGGCGCCTACGAGTACGCGGGCAAATTATACAACGGCCGAAGTCGACATCTGGAGGTGCCAAGTGTGGATTCCTGTAACGAGTGCCACGACCCCCACAAGCTTGAGGTCAAGGTGGAGACCTGTCGCTTCTGCCACAATGTTGTGAACGGCCCCAGGGACATCCGCAGGGACACCAGCACAGACTATGACGGGGACGGCAGCTCGACGGAACCTCTGGTTGAGGAAATCGATGATATGCATCACGATCTCTATGAAGCGATCCAGGCTTATGCCAGCACTGTGATTGGCGTGCCGATTGTATACGACAGCGGTTGGTACGTCGATACCGACGGTGACGGCGAGCCTGATGAGGATGAGCTCGACCGCAGCAATCGCTACGCCTCCTTCTCGCCGCGTCTGTACCAGGCGGTCTACAACTACCACTTTGTCAAGAAGGACCCCGGCGGCTATGCCCATAACGGCACCTACATCCTCCAGGTTCTCTACGACGGAATTGAGAGTCTTGGTGGTGATGTGAGCCTTATGACCAGGGCCGGAACGGTGAATACATCGTCCGAATGTGGCGATGCGACCCATCCGTATCCGGAAGGCGATCTTAACCAAGACTGTCGTGTTACTTTCGCTGATATTGCTATTCTTGGTGCTAACTGGCTAAAAGAAACTAATCCATAACAACCGTCCTGATTTCGCAGACAAAAAAATAGGGGCTGAGAGTCCGAGAGACTCTCAACCCCTTTTCCTTTGACCGTTGCCATCAATTGTGTACCAGCCTAACACGTATTAGCCGTTCACGGCCAAACCAGCCGATATCAACAACAGTATTATCAAGCCAACCGATAAATAGCAGTTATCGTTCCAACTGCCCTTTCTATCTTCTCGTGCTCCTACACTTATAGTGAGTTTAAGTTGCCTTGATTAAGGATGTGCCTTTGTGAGTTTTGCAGTTGGAGAAGCAAAGAAATTTTTGTTTTTGCTGCCAAGGGTGTTATAATATTTCTTAAAAATTGGATAAGTCAGGGGAGCTATCCGGATTCTTACCCCGTGAGAAGCTGAGAAATCTCTGTAAATCGGGATGACCCTATGAACCTGAACAGGTTAGGACCTGCGAAGGGAGGCTGACAAAAATTGGTTAGAGCACTCCTTTTGTAGGGGTGCTTTTCTATTTTTAACGGTATTAGAAGGTGTAAACTTTCGCACTTTTTTAATGTTTTATGCGGCTGGAGCTAACGCTTCCAGCAGAAACTTGAGTTTTTTATCATGTACGGCAGAAACTCCGAACATACATTTTATTCTTTCTTGCCAAAGCTCG
>JBARPZ010000505.1:0-2120 GCA_049643445.1 Sedimentisphaerales bacterium | reverse complement strand
CCGCTTTCAGCTTTCGGATGCGAAAAGAAGGTCCCATTAAAATCCATACCAAGCCCGCTGCCCTTTGCCCAGTCTATCCACGATGCAAAATGCTCCGCTGTTAATTCGTTGCGGTCTATTTTGCCGGCTGTTTCCGCATACATTGCGTGCAGGTTCAGGCGGTGCTTACCCGGTATCAGGCTCATCGCTTTTTCGATATCCTCGCGCAGCTCATCGGGCGTTCGTGCCTTGCCGGGATAAGCGCCGGTGGCCACCAGGCCTCCACCGCTGAGACCCTCGCTTGTTTCGAAGCCGCCCACGTCGTCTCCCTGCCAGCAGTGCAGCGATATGGCCGTTCTGCTTAGGCGTTCAATCGCCTTTTCGGTGTCAACACCTAACTCAGCATAACGCTGCTGTGCCGCTTCGTACGATTTCTCAATCCCTTTTAGATCACTCATTTTCTCTCAAATCCTTCACACAGGAAATAAAAACGAAAACAGTAATTTGGAACGTGTAATTATCACTTGTTTTTCAGCGAATCCTTATCGGGCAGTTCGGGGAAAGCCGCGTGAGGCTCTCTCTGATACCAGAAAGCAACCGAAGAAAGGTCGTCTTTTAGAGGCAGGTATCTTCCACCGCTCTGCCATCCTAATGCCTGCATTGTTACTTTCAGGTCCTTTTCAAACCGTATCGGGTCCATGATGTGCCAGCGATAGAGTCCGAAACGCGGCTGCTTTTCAGACATTATCACCT
This sequence comes from Sedimentisphaerales bacterium, assembly GCA_049643445.1. Lineage (GTDB taxonomy): Bacteria > Planctomycetota > Phycisphaerae > Sedimentisphaerales > Anaerobacaceae > CS2-K091. The sequence continues at coordinate 1,388 of JBARPZ010000505.1, read as the reverse complement.
GAGGCATACCGGCGAAAGGCGTATTGAATTCCTGGTATCCACCACCCTGGGGTTTGTCAAAACCATAGGAGCCGCAGAAGTAATCTTCCGTCCCCGTTCCGCAGATTGTCGGGAATTTCTTGTCCCCGTCCATAAAGAATTTAATCTCACCTTCACCCCACCAGCCGGGACTGTTCGAGCCCCATATCATATACGTTCCTACGTATTGCCCTTTTCCACGTATGCCGTCAACAATGGTGTAGTCTTCTTTGTCGGGAAGCGGATTGACCCGGCGAAACTGTGCGTGAAAATAACCCATATCCTGCGGAACATCGGTCAGCGTATAGTCGACCTGGTAATACAACGTCATAGGCTTTTCGTCGATATTGGTCATCGTAATCTTACATCGCTTGCGAAACGGCATCATCCAGTAACAATTGAAGCCGCTCTTGGGGTTGACACAAACCGCCATAGAGGTGACCTTGATATACTGGCCCATACCGCATGCAAAGAAGTCACCGGCGGGGCACTCAATGGAGGGATTCTTTTCGCCATCCCAGTAAATCCGCAGGATATTCATACGATTGTCACCAGTCGGTGTCATCCAGATGTGCTGGATGGCGCCGGGCCCTTCGATATCGGCCAACACGAAGGTTTGCCCTGCCTTAATCCTGACCGAAGGTGAAACTTTCCAGCCCTGTCCCAACTCGCGGGCCGGTCCTGACCCCGTACCTTCTGTTGCCATGCCCGCCTTGCCCTTCTCGCCGGTAAAACTCTCGGGACTGATCGACCTCGTCTTGGCATCCGACAGGCGGGGCAGGTTTGCCATGCTCATTTTCAAACCGTTGAATCCTGATTTCTGCTCGAAGCATCCGGTAGCCAAAAAGATTACCGGCAAGAGCCCGCAGAATAGCCAAACTTGCTTATTCGATTGCTGCCTCATTGCTGTTTTGTTTTTCATAATCGAACCCTTTCCCTTTCTTAATTCGTTGACTTCTTTTCCTTACGTTCTATGAACTATGATACATTTCCAACAGTTTATCTTCCGCTTGCTTTGTCCACAAACAGTTATTCAAACACGCAGCTACATCCGGCATTTTTTCTTTCAGTTCTTCCAATTCCACCAGCCCCATATCTCTGCAAGCCGGGTAGACAACAATCTTTCCAGCTATAGACCTGTCCTCAACAGCCCGGATCCCCTCTGTCGCACCCTCAAGGCCGCTGATGGCCGCAACGCTGACATTGGTATCAAGTCTGCCGGATTCGGCCTTTTTCAGCATTCGTTTCATATCATCCAAAGTCGAGCCGCTTGTCCCAATGAAATATAGCTGCTTTTCTATATAGGTATCAAGGTCAATCTCACCTGATACCGTGGCGGGAATGCCCGCGAAAATATTTATCAGGCCCCG
>JBARPZ010000504.1:0-2381 GCA_049643445.1 Sedimentisphaerales bacterium | reverse complement strand
CCTTTGCTTTTCATAATTAATTATCAAATAACACTTTTGCACTAATGTAGGCCGAATATAAAGTAAGTAAATAGTTTGAATATCAATCAGTTTGAGTTTCTTACCATCTATTGTTACTGACGATAATACTGTTGCAGCCGATCCTTTCATCAAGTTTGCATTTGTCTTTTCTCGCCCTTTGTTCCTCCTTGCGGTCCATAATAAGAAACAAAGCCGAACCACTACCGCTCAGGCACAAAGGCCCGATACCCAAAGATTCAATACTTGCCTTCAACTCATCAAGCTCCCTATGTAAATTAAAACAACTTGTTCCCAGCATATTTGCGCACATTTTAGATACTAAATCAAACCTGTTTTTTTCAATATGGGTGTTTATTAGGTTGCGGAGCTTTTCGTACAGAGGTGGGTTATGTCTATAATTAGCGTAAACCTCTTTGGTAGAAACACTTATATCCGGAAGTATCAGCAGGGCCGAAAAGTCAAAAACTTTCGTCAATTTTTTAACTTTTTCGCCTTTTCCCGTGCAAAATGCCAGTGGTCCATCCAGAAAAAAGGCCACATCGCTGCCCAGTTTCTCGGCCAGTTTGGCAAGCCGGTGATTGGGCAGACCTAAGTTTAAGTATTTGTTGAGTCCTATCAGTGTTGCTGCTGCATCGCTGCTGGCGGAAGCCAGCCCTGACCCTGCCGGGATATTTTTTATAAGGGTGATTTTGATATCAGCATACTGGCCGCTGCTATTGAGCAGCATTTCACAGGCCCGATAGACAAGATTGTCCTTTCCCTCGGGTGCCCAGCGGGGCCCGCGGCAGAGGAGCTCGATGCCGGTTTTTTGGCCCGGCTCGATGAGGATTTCGTCGTAGAAATCCACCTTGGCCATCACTGTTTCTATCTCGTGGAAACCATCGGGACGTTTACCTGCTATTAAGAGACTGAGGTTGATTTTGGCAGGAGCTCGGACTAATAGCCCATCGTTGACCGTTTCAAACTGTTCTTTGCTGTTCATATTTGCTCGTTGACATTATAACATATTATTCTTATTTTGAGGACAGAAAATCAGCCACAGAGGAGACGAGAAAAGAAGAGATTCCTGCTTTGGCAGGAATTGCAGTTGGGAATATAGAATGTCGGATGATGAAACGGTGAATAACGAATCGAGTCAAGAGCAACGAGTGACGGGCGGCGAATCCGTTACCTGGTGGCACTGGCACAGGCGATTATATAACTGGGTGGTTCACTTTGCAGATACCCCGCACGGCGAAAGAGCATTATTTTTGCTTAGTTTTGCAGAATCGAGTTTTTTTCCTGTGCCGCCGGATGTTTTGCTGGCGCCGCTGACACTTGGCGCGCCGAAAAAATGGTTCAGATTTGCTCTATCCTGTTCGATAGCATCGGTTCTTGGCGGGATTTTAGGTTATTGTATAGGGATGTTCCTTTGGTCTATGATAGGTGACTGGGTATTAGCCAATATGGGCTGGGCCGGGCTGACGGAGGCAAATTTTGACAAATTCCAGGGCTGGTATGATAGACATGATTTTAAGATTGTTTTTGCATGTGGATTTACGCCTTTACCTTATAAAGTTTGCACGATTACAGCCGGCATCGCCGAAATCAGCTTCCTGTGGTTTCTTATCGCATCAACGGTGAGTCGGTCCGCGAGGTTTTTCATCGTGGCGGGCCTTATTGGCTGGAAAGGTGAAAAAATTAGACCTGTGATTGAAAAATATTTTAACTGGTTTTCGCTTGCCTTTGTGGTACTATTGATTGGCGGCTTCCTTGTGATAAAATGGATTCACTGATTGTTGGTCATTAGTCAATTGGTTTTTGGTGCTTGAATGTTATGGACGACACTCAAAAACAAACACTTCTCAAAGCCGCCCGCGATTCGGTTGAAGCGATAATTAATGGCGGGGCGACTCCGAAGCCTGAATCAGATGACCCGGAGCTCAATGCCCATTGCGGTTGCTTTGTAACGTTGAAAAACAAGGGGCGGCTTCGAGGCTGTATCGGCCGATTCATTTCCGAGAATCCATTGATTGAGCTGGTTGTTGAAATGGCGAAGGCCTCGGCCACCAGCGACTCGCGTTTCTTTGCCGACCCAATAACCGCCGGCGAGTTAGAGCAAGTGGACGTTGAGATATCGGTTCTGTCACCACTTGAACCCACAAGCGACCCGCTGAGTTTAAGGCTCGGAGTTGATGGTATCTACATAAAACAAGGCCGTGCTTCAGGTTGTTTTCTTCCTCAGGTTGCGACTGAGACCGGGTGGACCAAAGAGGAATTTCTTTCCTACTGCTGCTCACATAAGGCCGGCCTTGCCGCTGATGCATGGAAGGACCTGGAAACGGAAGTTTCCCTATTCACCGCCGAAGTGTTCGGCGCCG
>JBARPZ010000503.1:0-3200 GCA_049643445.1 Sedimentisphaerales bacterium | reverse complement strand
GCTGATTTGTAGAGGACTCTCTACAGTTGTAGAGGACCGAGGACAGTTAACAGAGGACGATTGGCGAGTATTGCGTATCGCTTTGTTTTGCATAACAATCATAATTGGCCGCCGAGTAGTAATTGATATTCGTTTTCCTGGTCGGTGGCGTGATTTTGCAGCTTTCGCATTATGCGGAGTCTTTGAAACTCTTGTATCATCTTGTTGAAGCTGTTCTCAATTCGTCGTTCGTACATCAGGAGGCGTTCGAGGATCCTTGAATTGGAGAAATCCTTTATTGCCAACCGGCCAAGAGGCAGATCCGGGGGCGGGGTGGACGAAGCTGCCTTTGATTGGCCGAGGTTTTTGAAAAAGAGTGATTGAGTGAGTTTGGTTAAGGGTTTGTTATTATTATCAGAGTTCAGGGCGTCTATTGTCTGTGTCTGTATTCTGACGGTGCGTGTGAGCCTCCATGAAAGAATGACGATGCGGTCGGCCAAGATTGATTCCATGGGGCTTTCGGGGGCCAGCTCTTTTAGAGCCTGGTCGCGGTGGAGGTTAAAATCGGCCTGGCTTTCTGTGCTTATGACGTTCTGACGTGCCAAAAGGCCGTGTTTTACGGCGTTCTTTGAGACTATTGCCCTGCCTTTTCGGGTTCGTGGACCGGTTGATTTTTGTGCGTTACGGCGATTTTCAATAATTTGAGATTCAGTTGTCATGAGGAACATCTCCTTTATATTAGTTCGGCCATAGGCGGATCCCGCCCTGGCGTATCTTCGACTTCGATATTGACCATTCACTAACGATTATTTTTGACCTGGACCTGCTGGCCCCTAAGACCTTGCCACTCAGTGGCTTACGACGTGCGGATCTCCGCAGAATTTGAGACATTAGAGACAAGAGTCAAGACTACAGACTTATGATTCCCCAATTTTACATTCCAAATTCTCAATTGCCGTTATAATTATACCAAACTTTCCCATAATGTTCAATGGAAATTTAACTTTTTTAAGAAAAAATATGAAAAAAAGGTGCTTCTTTGGAGACAGATTTTACAGTCATGATTTGTGCGATTTATCGCAGCCTACTTACTTACACACAATTAATTACACTAGGCCCTTAAACTCATTGCTACTAATGCGCCATATGCCCATTCTAACGCAATAATAACTTCTATAATTGAGAAAAATAAAATAAAGAGACGCAGCCACAGGTTACCTGGCTTCCATCGTATTAAGCATGTAATGACAGCGATTCCTAGAACAATTGCCGGCACCCATCCCCAACGGGTCAAACCTATATCAAACAATAGCTTGCAAAAGTAACTATGGTAAGAACGGTCATACAAAAAAAGCAAAATTTCGATTAAGGAAACTATCGAAAATAAAATCAGAATTAGCCCAATCTTTTTTCTTTCAGTAAGCATTGTTTTTTTCCTATATATATTTAGTCGTGATTGGTGCGATTCATCGCACCCTACACATTTATCCTTCAACGCGGTTCTTTTTTCCAAGATTCTTTAAGCTCGGTGACAACAGAATCATATCCGGGATATTTGGTTCTTACCTGTTCGAGTATACTATCAGCCTCAGCAGTCTTATTTTGCATTATCTTACATCTGGCAAGAGAGATCCCGCCTATGGGAGAGAAGTATGAATCCCCTTGATATAGATCGAAGAAATACTTTCCTGCTTCAGTATAGCTTTTTGCCCTCTCTTTTATGGAACCAGCAACTAATCTCGACAGATTCCTATCGATCTTACTTGATTTATTATTGATTGCTCGTTTATATACAGCATCAAGGATAATCTTTCCCTTATCGTCAAAAATATAATCACTTATTGGAAGGGAATAAATCCCACTTAATGATACATGGAGCATTGCAACCATATGTGCCAGACCTATAGTTTTTTTATCGCCTCTCAGGGCTGCAGCAGCTTTTTCTTTCTGGACTCTCTTGTTGATCTCATACTTAGCCCAATCAATGTATGTATTGTATAGCCCGACCCACTCTCCCTGGGCGGGCAGCTTTGGTTGTTTAACACTTCGCAGCCTGGCCAATGCAACATCTTTATTTTGCTGTTCTGATTCTATTTCCGCTAAATACAAATTACAAATCATAGCTATGGATTCTCTACCCTGTTTCGTCTCCAGGGTCTCCATATCTGATAATATCGACTCATAGACGCTCTTTGCCTTATCAATATCCCTTGATTGTTTTGCCACAGTGGCAAGCCAAAAACGACCAACAATCTTCACAGGCAGGTCAAAACCTGGACCTTTTTCCTCCGGGTGTTTTTCAATAACATCCTGCAATATAGAAATTGCTTTTTGGTAATTCTCACAAAGGCTAGCTGACTGGGCAGCAATAAAGTAAGACTTAACGCTAAGTTGATCCTGTTCCAAGAGCAAGTCGGTTAGCCGGTCGACTTCAAGGCGATCGGGCTCATTCTGGTCCTGCAACCATGCTACAGTGGCTTTCGCTATTTCTTTTATTAATCTGTGCTCTTGCAGCCTTTTTGCCCGATCAATCGACTCTGACATGTCTTTGTTACTAGCAAGACATACTTCTGCAAGGATAAGTATGAATGCACTAATCAGTGTTATTTGTACTCGCATTTCAGTCTTCCTTTCAACAGAAACTTATTTATCGATATTGATTACTGTATGTCGCGTGCTTTCGACTGATATCATCACCTTCTCAGCGTATAAGTTGCGATATTTCGAAATCTATCTTTTATTGAGGTTCTTTCGTTTCTCGCATATTGTTCTCCAAACAGATGCGTTAAAATGATCTCGTTCGGCATACGTAAGGCTTAGAGTATCAAACGTGAGTCTGTTTGTCGACAATTTAATCAATAGAATTGACAACTCATAGAACAGATGACAGAGGACGGATAACAGAGGGCAGTTATCAGGTTTTCGGTGGGCAGTGTCCAGCCTACGTACTGGAAACTGACCGGTTGCCGAATCTTTAAAAAAGTAGTTGAAATTGAGATGGAGTTTTGGTATTTTGAGGCTCGAATTGTGCAGGAGCAACATTTGTGAAGGAAATGGGAAATATCGATTAAATATTTATTGGAGAGGGAAAGTTATGTATCACAAACATTCGACAAGACAATCAGGAGACAAAGTGATGAAAAGAAATGGCTGGTTTCTCATAGTGATATATGCCCTGTTCTGCAATTCAGTATGGGCAGAAGTACACATCATTTATGATC
>JBARPZ010000502.1:0-8203 GCA_049643445.1 Sedimentisphaerales bacterium | reverse complement strand
GCCTTGCCATTATGTAGAAATGCGGCTTGTTCGAGGTACCGTTCCAGAGCCTGTTTTTTGTCTTTTCCAAAGTAATGCATTTTCCCTTTAATCTTTTTACAGTATTGTCCGGTTGAATGAAGGGTAAGTGGAAATTTATCAGAACGAGTTTTTCTTTTTGTTTTAGACTTATTCATAACACACCTCCGTAATAGGAACAGTTAAATGCAAAATGGTTGTAGTTTAGGTTGTCTTTTTTGAACCCACATAATTTCTAACTTGCCATAAAACCAAGAAACAAAACATCTTACATTCATTATACCATTTCTTATACGAACGTATTTTCAATCCGTTGACCACCTTTTCTTTCAATTAGCCTTAATACGCATTTACCTGGACTAAACAATCCATTATCAAAAAAGAGTTCCCTGTATTGGTCTTCGGCTTTGGATGATCTATCAGCAATTGGCTGACGTCTTCTTTCAGAGGCAGGAATCGGCGATCAGTGTCTTTGTCGCCACAATCAAGGCATGTTTGGCGATAGCTTACGGATTTACCGAGAGTCGGCGACTGGAGCCAGAACGCAGATCAGTGGCCTATTTGGGCCTGGAGTTTGACTCGGCATTCGAAATAGCCGAATATTGTCAGAAGTTGCACACCAACTGAAGATGAAGAACATGATTGTCCGGCCTGTCAGCACTGTTCTTTGCGTTTTCATATCGGTAGCCAGTTCTGAGTTGCCATTTCTTTGATGTGAAGAACATCAGGTCGAGTCCGAACTGGTCGATGGTCTGGCTATGTGTTGATGAAAGGCCCTTTTCTCTGTCATATTCAAGCCCCAGAATTATGTCCTCCGTGAGGTAGTGAGTGAGTCTGATAGATACATCTTGTGCGTCCGTACCCATGTGGTGACCAATTACTCTGCCCTTATGAGTATAGCCTGACCCGTAAACACCATGTGCGTAAAAAACGTCTGGAGCACCCGAGACGTGATTATTTGCATACTCCATGCGTAAGTCGGTTCTGCCTGTTCGGAAGATGTCGTTGAGCTTGACGCCGAATAACCTTCCCCACTTGGCGGGTAGCTTGCCTGCCTCGTCTTCTCCGATGAAGTCTGTATAAAGCTTGACAGACTTTGCTGGTATTTTGTCATCGAGAGGAAGCAGAACAGATACGTCGAATCCAGCTAATTGATTATTCTCCGGATGTTCGGATTGGGGCCACCACATGTCAAAGTAGTCTTTCAAACTGACGCTGGATTTTCCTAAGCCACCAAACATTATGGCTTTTGACAGGCCGAATTCGAAGGCAGGGTGGGGTTTGAAATTGAGTCTCAGGCCCGTTAGTTTTGCCTCGGGGATGAATCTATCTTTTTCCAGTTCGGTCAAGAACCATACGGTTTTACAAGGGCCGAGACTTCGGAATATCCAGGGCAGTTCTGTGGGATGAGGATTCGAGATTTTGATCATTTTGAAGGTTTCTGTGTTGTTGCTCATAAGCATTGAGCCGTGATAGCCTGGACCCCACCAGAGCGAGTCCTTGCCTACTTCGATCTCTAAGCTGCCCAACGCCACTTTGCCGTAAGCTTCGATCAGGTCGATATCGTCCGGGTCTGGAGATGAATAGGCATACTCTGGATGGAGATAAAAAGCGACAGTATCAAAAAACTTCATTCGGGAGGCAAAACCAAATCGGTAGTTAGAATGCTTGTCAAACACATCCCCTCGTTGGTTTTCGAGATTCGGTTTCTTATCACCATATACGAATCTAAAGTAAGGGTCTTCAATCGGCTTTATGAAAGTGTCAACAGGCACTCCATCGAAAGCGCCTGTGGTGGTTAGCTCATTCTTAAATTCCTCTTTGAGTCTATCAAGTATAGATAAGATTATTTTGTTTTTCTCGTTGAGCTGCTGAGCTTTTTCAATGGCCTCGGCGATGTGTCTAGCCATTTCGAGACGCGAGACCGGCCTGGTGGTCATCATAGCGCTGTCGATGAGGCCTTGGCCGATAAGTTTATCGACGGCCTCATAGCTCCAGTGCTCAAGCGGAACATTGGTTGACACGAAGCCAGAACATAACAAGAGAAAAGCGAAAAGTAATGTGATGGTCAGACTTTTTAGCATAATGCTCAATTTTAAATGAGCTTACACGAGACGCAACGAAATAAGAAGCAAAAGTTAAAAGAAATTTTGTTATTGGTCAAGGGCAATTTTTACGTAAGTGTAGCTTGTTTGTGAGATATCGGGCGTGGTCTGTTTGGGGCAGTTGTTTAATAGCACAGCGTTACATATGTATGGAAATAGTCGCACATTTATTAAAAAGATAAGAACTTATACAGAATATCTTTGTTTACGTTTTTGGATAGCGAATTCTTGGGTTTATTTGATGGCCTGCCGCTCTTATGATAAGCTGTTTTTGTGAATGTATTTATGGTTATTGAATCCTTAGTCGGGAACTCTCAATGCCACTATTAAGGGGCTCTTAAGCGATAATTTCTTGCAAAAAATTGCGAAAGAAATATTGACAGGAGGAGGGCATAGTTATACATTCGCATTAAGGATATCATGCCTTGACGACAGGGATGACGATGTGATCAAGAAGTTATTGCGTGCCCAGACATGTATGGGATTTGTCCAGCTTTTGAGGGCAAAGAGGCCTTTTGGCGCTAGTGGTCGTTTTTGGGAATTAGCCAAAGTCTTTTTGGCCTACAAGTAGAACAGCGCACCCGACGGGGACGGAGTCTATCTGGGATTATCGTATGCAACCTGGCAAAGGTGACCTCGCCCCCCCTAAAATAGGAACGATTATTTATCTATGGGAATGTCAATTCGGGTATACCTTTCAGTGGCTGTCCAAAGATCACGTAGTCTTTTTTAATACTGCTCATGACCATGTTCTGGTGACCAGTGAAATACGACGGCCACAAAATCATCCAATACCCCATAGTTTCCATGATTCCAGGCTTTTTGTGAACAAGTTAAGTTATTTAATTTGCAGCTATGACATTTACTTCCAAGAGGTTCAGTCATTTGGTTGTGGTCAGGAGTTTACAGCTTTCAACATTGATAAGAACGGCAATTGTGAGTTGAAAAAGTAAGATGTTTCACTCTTTGTCAAGGGGGCATAGCTATAGAACAAAAACTGTATATCAAGGACGTCCCTTACCAAGAGGGCACTGGGTCGGTTGCTGTTGCCAGAAGAAGTAGCGGTGATAAGTATGAAGGGCCTATTGTCAGCAGTGAGTATGTTGCTGAAACCATTCGAATCAAGGCATCATCTTATCCTTTAACCGCTTTAGGTCCAGATGCGTCAAATAGCCAGGAGTTTCTAATAAGAACTTTGGATATTATAGGGTCTATAGGGATTCTGCTTATTTTTCTGCCTGTTCTTATGATAACTGCTTTGCTTATTAAGCTTACATCGCCTGGACATGTTATTTATAAACAGGGAAGGGTAGGCAAAGACGGAAGAATATTTACTTTGTACAAGTTCAGGACAATGGTAAACGATGCCGAAAAGATTTCAGGTTTGTTGCCTGCGACTAAGAATGATTCGCGTGTCACGAGGGTAGGCAGAATCCTAAGAAGAACTCGATTGGATGAGTTACCGCAACTATTTAATGTTTTGAAAGGAGACATGAGTCTGGTTGGGCCAAGGCCTGAAAACTTATATCGTTTCAACCTTCACAAAGCCTTACAGGGAGCCAGATTAGCTATCAGGCCGGGATTGACTGGCCTTGCGCAGATAAGAAAATCTTACGATTTAAAGCCTGGCCATAAGGTAAAGTACGACTATTTGTATATTCAAAAAAGGTCATTGTTATTCAATCTGTACATATTGTTAAAGACTGTTCCCGTAGTATTATTTAAGAAAGGATCGTAAAAAGTTCTACCGTCCTTTACGGAAGAGTAACAATGAGCTGCTAAGTTACAAAGGAGTATGGAATGAGGTTCAGAATATCAAGAAGAGAGTGGGGACTGAAAGGCTCAGGAAGTAGCCAATCATTCATGTTATGTCAAAAAGCAAGGTCTAGTTTTAAGACATCGCGGCATTTTGTCATCGATGGTTTTTCAGCCAGGTTTGTCTCAGTGATTTTGGCGATATTGACATCGGTAAGTTGTCCACTACTGGCGCAACGGAGTTTTAGTTCGACGGCCTCTCCGATAGGTTTCGCAAGAGGTGTTCCCACGCAAGGTATATATGCGGTTAGATTGGCTGAAGGATTGAGGCTGGGTGAAAGCTTGACACAACAACAAGCTGTCTCTGCATTGGCCAGGTTGGGAATAGAACCGATGGGAGGTTGGCAACCAAATACCCAAGTGGATAATGCATTTCTAACTGACATTCGTAACTCTACCATACAAGCTTCCAAGAGGGGCGCTATTTCTGCAGAGCAGCTAAGTACCGTGCTGAGGACTGTTTTTCGGGCTGCGGGAGGGGCGATTGAGCCAAACGACGGCCTCTTTCCACTACCGGCAGAAGCAAATGAAGTCGGGGAGGGGATGTCGGCTATTGAGCGGTTACTTTCCGGTGAGATACCTGATGTTGTATCGAAAAGATTGACTCAGTTTGGGTACGATGTTTTTCGAAGGCCGGTATCAACATTTGCGCCTGTAATGGACGTGCCGGTAGGGCCGGATTACGTTGTTGGCCCCGGTGACAGCTTTACAATAACGTTATGGGGCAGAACCAATGCCCAATACCCAGTTAGAGTAAACCGAAACGGCGAGATTATCTTGCCGGAAGTGGGTGTTCTGAACATTTCGAGCATGACATTGGCCAGATTAGAGGACTATCTGCAAAATCAGCTCTCGCGGAAGTACACGGATTTCAAGATGGCTGTTACTATGAGCAGGCTTCGGACAATTCGGATTTATGTTGTTGGTGAGTCACGGACGCCCGGAAGTTATACGCTCAGTTCGCTTTCGACTGTTATAAATGCCCTTTTTGCGGCTGGAGGTCCTTCTAAGAACGGGACATTGAGAAAAATCCGACTTTTGCGGAACCGACAGGAAGCCGTGGTAATTGATCCTTATGACTTTCTTTTGGGCGGTGACAAGAGTAAGGATGTGCGTCTGGAAAATGAAGATACGATTTTTATTCCATTGATTGGACCGGTCGTTGGCGTGGCGGGTAATGTCAGACGTCCTGCTATTTATGAAATGAAAGAACCAACGACTGTGGCTGAAGTACTGGATTTAGCGGGCGGCGTGACTCATGCAGGTTGGTTGCATAGAGTGCAAGTTGAAAGGGTACAAAACCACGAAAAACGCATTATTGTTGACTTCGATATGTCCGGCCAGACGATACGTGGCAAGGAAAAGTACCCCTTGCAGACAGTTGTACAAGATGGAGATATGATAAAGGTGTTCCCGGTTTTACCGCTTGAACAAAATGTGGTGCACCTTGAGGGGCATGTGTACAGGCCTGGCAAATATGAATTGAAGTCCGGGATGCGACTTAGAGACATATTCAGTTCCTATGAAGTGTTACAGCCACAGCCGAATCTGGAATATGGTGAAATAGTAAGGCTTGTTGAGCCGGATTTCCATCAAGTAGTAATTCCGTTCAACTTGGGAAAAGTGCTCGAAGGAGATGAGTCTGAGAATGTAGAATTGGCCCGATTTGATACAGTTCGGGTTTTTCGCTGGGACGAACGTATCAATAAGACGGTTTTCATCTCCGGTTTCATTTATGAGCCTAATGAATACCGTCTTGTTCCGGATATGAAGGTCAGCAACCTGGTTGATGCCGCAGGGGGTCTTATGAAAAACGCATATCTGAAAACAGCAGAGATTACTCGAATACACATAAGCCAGTACAAACCGCAAACCGAAACAATAGATATTGATCTTGAAAAGGCACTGGCGGGAGTTGCCGAACACAATATTTCCTTACAGGATTATGACCATTTGATAGTTCGGCCGATACCTGAACTTGAATTTGATCGAGCAGCTACTATATCCGGCGAGGTACTGTTTCCCGGCATGTACCCGATACGAAGGGGGGAGAAATTAAGCTCGCTGATAGAAAGGGCTGGAGGATTTACAGAGCGAGCTTATCTTAAAGCTGCGGTTTTCACACGAGAAAGCGCTAAAGCTGTTCAGCAGGAAAAGCTGGACGTACTTATCCAGAAAATGGAAGAGGAGGTCCTAACAAGGACGGAGCGGAGATTAAGTGGTACAATGAGTGAGGAAAGAGCCACGGCGCAAGAGCCGTTAATAGCAACCCAGAGGGAGCTTCTGGCTAAACTGAGAGCAGCGGAAGCAAGGGGCCGAGTTGTGGTACGAGTGAGCGAGATGGATGAATTCAGGGGCTCTAATTATGATTTAGAATTAGAACCAAATGATGTACTGGTCATACCGGAGAAACCGGGCGTTATTAACATTGTTGGTGAAGTGTACAATCCGGTAGCATTGCTACATGAAGACAACAAAACGGTTGCATACTACCTCAACAAGGTTGGTGGTCCGACGGAGGAAGCAGACAAGAAGCATTTGAGCATTATTCGGGCAGATGGCTCCATTGCCAGTATGTCGCAGAAGAAACTCAGGAAGGTCGCTTGGGATTCAGAAAACAACCACTGGTTTTTTGGCAGTTTTATGAATGTCAAACTCGATCCCGGTGATACGATCATGGTACCTAAGAAGTTGGACAAGTACGCATGGATTCGAAACACCAAGGACATCACACAGATTCTATTCCAGTTAGCACTTCCAGCAGGGGTCTTGCTTGGGCTTTAGCATAAGGAGTTTTTTTTGATATGGAAGATATTGAAAACCAATACCGCCATAAAGACAAGCATCAGGAAACTGCTGTGTCCGATGAAATAAATCTGCTGGATTATTTCAGCGTAGTTCTCAAATACCGTTGGATGGTATTGTCGATCTGCGTAATTGCGGTTTTGACGACAGGAATCAAGAGCCTCCGATCGCCGAAGATGTATTCAGCTTATGCTACGCTTGTACCGCCAATAGAAAACCTACAATCAAGATCAGGATTAGCAGGAGACTTAGGATTGAGGGGGGGCATGATAGCTAATATTATGGGTGCTCCGAACATTGCCGGGCTTTATATGGGGCTTTTAAGAAGCCGGGCAGTTGAGGACGCAATTGTCGACAGGCTTGACTTGATGCAAGTTTACGATGCCAAGAAGCGGTACATAGCTCGCAAAAAGTTGCGAGATAGCACCACTATAAAAACCGAAGATAACATTATCCGCATAACAGTCAAAGATTCAGATCCCAACAGAGTAGCAGCTATAGCTAATGCCTATGTCGATGAACTGGATAGACAAAACAAGAGGCTCTCCTCAGGCCAGGCTACAAACCAGAGGATCTTTTTAGAAAATCGATTGAAGGAAATAGAGGGAAAACTTAGTAAGATCGATGACATTCTAAGTAAAGAGGCTGAGATTCAGGAGATGCTATACGAGATGCTAATGCGGGAATCTGAGCTTGTCAAGATGGAGGAAGCCAAGAACATACCAACCATTCAGGTTCTTGATAGAGCAATTGTACCTGAGATAAGACTGCCCCGGAATACCAAAAGAAAGGTTATGACAGCTGGAGTTGTTTGCCTTATACTTGGTGTGTTTTTAGCGTTCACTTGCGAGTTTCTTGCGAAAATGTATAAGGAAACTGGAGGACAATGGAAACCCTTGTTTGAGCCAAAGCAGGACGGCAAGGGCGACAGTGCCTTCAGGCTCAGGAAGTCGGAGAGCAAAAGGAAAATTGTTGCGGCGCATAGAAAGCACCCGCACAAGAATAAATCCTACTCCAGGGAATCTCAAACTGTTCTGCGGAAGTAGTGCAGACCATCACAACAACAGCGCCATATCATCATATTATGAGGTGGAATTGCTGGAAAGACGAATGACCACCAAACCCTGTGCATCTGTGCATCAGCAAAACTGTTGGTTTGAACGGAAATAAGTGAGCACGGGAGCAAGCCTTTTCAAAGAGACATTTTCCTTCTCTGAACAGTTTTCTTTGAATGAAGGCAGAAAGCTGTTGCGATTTGTCTATGTCTGGGTCAGTACTAGTACTCAGTCCACGCTACATTGTTGGGTATAGCTTTCTCAGTTTTATTCGGGCTTTAGCTGTAGTGAATTGCCAGTCTATGCCTGTTTTGTTTTCATTTCTCGAACGCTCCCAAGCTGCAATAGCTGTTGTCAATTGCTCGATGCTTTCAAAGTAATCTTTCATGCACTGGCGGCTAAGAA
>JBARPZ010000501.1:0-8484 GCA_049643445.1 Sedimentisphaerales bacterium | reverse complement strand
ATTACCGGCCTGACCCAGTAGATACTCTCACGCCCCATGACAGGTTTCTTGTCGATGAAGTCGGTGGTGGCGACCACGGGCTCCTTATTCAGCCTAACCGGATTGCCGCCCTCAATCGAGCGGTAGACGTTGAAAGCCGTTCCCCTGGCATCGTTCTTGAGCAGCCGCCATCCCAGATAGACCTTAGAATCCTTATTGGGCATGGCCAACATTCCACGATTGATTTTCTCATCAATCCGCTTTTTGGCCCAGCCTCTCACTTGAGGTTTGTCCTTGTGCTTAGGACTGAGCGCAGGAGTAAAGAATTGTCGTTCTCTCGGGTCTTCTGCGACTGCCGTAGGAACAACGGAGCAAAACAACATAACAATAAGCAGGATTCTTCTAATCATGGCCCATCGCTTTCTATAGATTAGTTTCTTTGCCGTACAAGCATTTATATTCATCTGGCATCGCTGATCTAAGCCTAACCAATGCAACCGCTTATTCTATCGTCTGACCTTTTCGCATGCAAGGCATTGATTCGGCAAAGTTGGGCCTGATGATGAAGATGATCATTGAAAGACAGTAGCCCGTAGATTTCGTGATTACCGTTCGCCACGGGTATATCGTATTATGTATGTGGCCTCACGTATGAGGCGAGATGAGCACCCTTTGCCCCGTTAGAAATTGCTGTCAGATTACTCTGTGTAGAATTTCTAACGGGCCGGGGATTTTTACAGAGTTCACGTTTTATTGGCGGCTGTGTAGGCCTTTAAGAAACTGTCCGAATATATCTGTTTGTTCATCAGCATATCGGAGGTGGCTACGACATTCATCAGTTTTTCGTCAAGGGCATCAGCAATTGCCGAGTCCAGGCCGTGCGACATTGCCATGGCCAAAAATATTCGATTTATCAGGCTTCTTTCGCTTGCGCCTTGAGAGACATTTGACAAACCTACCGTCATGTGCGGTGCTGGGTCAGCCAAATATTTTATCTGGTCCATTGCATTTAGGATATTGCCAACCTGAACCTGGGCATTTGGCACTTTAACCGGCAGGGCGATAGGGTCGATAAATAACCGTTGCGTGTCAAAGCCTTTCTCCATTGCCTTTTGCACGATTTCAGCAGCTAAGGCCACACGCATATCAGTGTCCTGGGGGACTCCGTTTTTGTCCATAGTGAGCGTGATAACATTTGCCTTTGGCCCGGCCTGGTCAGCCAATTCCAGGTATTTATCAAAGACATCTTCATCAGATTTCTTATTCAGCGGTGTTGAGTTCAGGAGCAGGCCGTTCTCAGCATTAACAACCTTTACTCCTGCTGCGATGACATTGAATTTTTGAGAATCCAGGCATAGGGCGGTTGTGCAGGTTTCCTGGATGGTTTCAATCAGCCACTGCATAGTCCCTTCCTGGTCTGCTGCGGCGGTGCCAACATTGACATCCAGATATGTGGCGCCTGCTTCGGTTTGCTTTTTGGCCAGTTCCTGAATGGGCTGCTTGTTTTTGGACGCAATCGCATCCTTAACATCTGTAAACATCCCGTTAATTCGTTCTCCGATGATTATCATAACAGTCTCCTTGCGATTTGAAGAGTTTAGTTCCTATTGCCAGATTTGATTGATGAAGTTCTTAACAGTCGCGACGGCCCGCGGATGTCGCATCCGGATTATGTCGACGCCGGCCTGTAACAGACAGATTGCAGTAGTAGCTTCCCACATTGGCCCGCGGTCTTTAGCGTCTCCCCAGCCCGGGGCGTCCTCAAGTTTGCTCTCTTTTGCCCGCCAGGCCTCATAGCCCACGTCACAGATAGCAGGCATAGCCATTATTTTGTCACCGCCGAGAGCAGCCAAACGCTGGCGTTCCTGAATCGAATAGGCATACTCAATCCCGTATCCTAATGCTCCTGTGGCCTGAAATGTTACAACCTTTTCCAGCGGAAAGCCCATATCAGAAACTAAAATATTGATCTGTTTGGCAATGTTGATATCCAAAGGAGCGTGGGTGATAAGGTGATGGCCGTCAGCCAGGGCAATGGCCGTCAGGGCCTTGTAATTGTCCTCTGTAACAGAACCTATCAGAACGTTTTCTCCCTTGGCTGCCTCACTTACCTTCGGCATAACCTGATTGTCCTTTTCGTCGTATCCGCTGCCCCACAGAATAAGCGGGACGCCAACCGCCTTCAACACTTCCTCGGTGACCTTGACGGAATGAGCGGCATCTAAATCTTTCTTGTCGGGGTGGATGCCTTCGAATTTTACACAGATCAAGTCTGCACCGAATTGCTCTATGCACTTTTTGGCCCAGTCGGCGGGGCTGTCCATCACATCTTGATAATTTTCAGCCAGGGCATCGGGCCAATCGTCCGGCCTGCTGTCGAGAACGTCCATAGCGATAATCGGTTTCTCACTGGCTTCTTCTACGGAGCCGCCGTAGACTACATTACGTGCCCCTCCAACGGTTGCTGTTGAGGTTCGAGTACCGCCGCTGTCTTTGGTCGCTCCAAGTGTAACGCGATTTACCGAACCGGCAAAGCTCTCCTTAACTTCAGGAACTGGCATTTGAAATCCTCCAAGAATAACTTAGAATTTAGTTTTGGTTTTTAGTTAACTGAAAACTACGGTTTAGTTTGGATTCGAGTATTTTCCGTACCGCTGAAAGTGCGGCACTATTTTCTTCGAGGTCGAAGACCGTTTGTCCCTGCATTGATGCATCAAATATGCTTTTGTCATCAGGTATGCAGCCCAGGGTATCTATCTCGTCCAGCTTTTTGCTGCTGTTGGTTCTGTTCCATATAACGCCGATTTCTTTTACGGATATCGGCAGTTGTTTAGCAAGCTCAGAAATCCTCCGGGCGGTAAGTGCACCAATAGCGGTTGGTTCTGCTACGATGCAGAGCAGGTCGACATTATTTGTGGTTCGGCGGGACAGGTGCTCCATTCCCGCCTCATTGTCTATAATTACATATTGATACTGTGGGCTTAGTTTGTCCATGAATATTCGCAGCATATTATTTGCGGCACAGTAGCAGCCAGGTCCTTCCGGACGACCCATAGTTAGCAAATCAAAGCCGTTAGCTTCGGTAATCGCTTGCTGGATGCCGTATTCAAATGACCGCACTCGGTCCATACCTGAGTTGGTGGGCGTATTTTCAACAACTTTTTCCCGGACATCGGCAATTGAGGCTGCTGGTTCAACTCCTATCATCGGCGCCAGGCACGCATTGGGGTCGGCATCTACGGCGAGTATGGCGCCGTGCGATTGGCTGGACAGAATCCTGATAATCATGGCCGCCAGCGTTGTTTTGCCGGAGCCGCCTTTTCCACTTATAGCAATTGTTGTCGCCATATCTTTTTGCTCACTTTAGACACTTTTTACACTCGCCACCGATGGGAACAGGGACAAATCCGTATGGGGCAGAAAATTTGCTCTAACAAATTCATCCATGTAGCCCGAATGGCTCATCAAATCGAAATATGTCATACTGTTGGCGATTTTTTCGGCTGTATCAAGGGCTTTTTGACTCAACAGGACCGTCTTTGCTCCGGCAATTGAAGTATTTCCTACAAACCGAATCTTCTCCACAGGTACATCAGGCAGCATTCCGACGGTAACGGCCTGCTGAACGTTCATGAAGTTTCCGAAGCCGCCGGCGATGTAAATGGCGTCGAGGTCTTCTGTTTTAGTTTGCGTCGAGTTCATAAGAACTCTAATCGCGGCAAAAACGCCTGCCTTGGAACGGACCAAATTGTCGATGTCGGCCTGGGTGATTATTATTTCCTGGTGTTCATTAGCCGCCGGCACTAATTGGAATTGCAAACCCTCGTCACCTTCCGTCAATCTTGTGTCCCCGTTGGTTTTGAATCGGCCGGTTCGGTCTATGATACCGTTTGTGAACAACTCGGCAATTGTGTCCAGAAGCCCCGATCCGCAAATGCCGGCCGGATGTTTATTGCCAATCGTCTTGAACTCGATGGAGCCGTCCGTTGTAATGTTAAGTTTTTCTATGGCACCAACTCCCGCCCTCATGCCGTGCTTGACGCCGCTTCCTTCAAATGCAGGGCCTGCCGAGCTTGAAGCACAAACCAGCCAGTCTCGATTGCCGAGAACCACCTCGCCGTTTGTTCCGATATCAACAAAAAGTGAGACTTCTTTTTTGGTATAAATTCGTGTGGTTAGAACGCCTGCTACGATGTCACTTCCAACATAAGCTGCCACACTGGGCAGGCAGTATAGTAAACCTCGCTTGTTGATCTGGATGCCCACTTCTGCAGCGCGAATGGGGGGCACAAAGCTGGCTGAGGCGACATACGGCTCTCTGCGTATTCGCGTAGGGTCTAAATTCAGTAAGAAATGCACCATAGCGGTGTTGCCGGAACATATTACTGCGGTTATGTCATGCAAATCTACGTTTTGCCTTGCTGCCAGGGTTACAATGAGGTTGTTTACATCGTGCACGATTCGATTTTGCATCTCGTCGAATGCGTTATTTTCTTCTGCATAGATGATTCGGCGAATATAGTCTTCGCCAAAGTTTATCTGGCTGTTATATATAGCCTCATTATCTATTGTCTTTGAATTGGTGAGGTCAAGAAGATGGGCCACGACCGTTGTAGTACCCAGATCGACGGCGACAGCAAAATTTGTTTTACATCGTTTGATCGACTCAACCTCTATCACTTCCGTAGTACCGCTTCGCTCGCCAATAGTGACCGCGACCTGGTAATTCGTTGACTGAAGAACTTTCGAAAGTCCCTGCAGAATGCGAAAGCCGGTCTGCATTATGGGAGCGTCAATTTGCTCTCGTATCGCCACATACAGACGTTCGTGGTCTGCCGTATGGTCGTGTACCGTTGGCGGCGACATATTAACCTCGAGTTTCCGGACTAATGGGTCAAACTCAAACACGCCCTCCCGAACATCACCGGCAAGCTCACTAAATCTGTGGGCGTCGGAGTCCATAAGTATCTGGCTTGTTCCCAGGGTGTGGAACTTTGGAACGGTTATTGTCATATCCGAAAGAACTTTTGTCTGGCAGGCGAGTACAACATTTTCACGAGTTTCATCCGGGGTGAGTAGGGCGGTGGGTTTGCTTTGGAACTGTCCTTCGTCGATTATGACCTTGCATTTGCCGCAATACCCGTCTCCACCACAGATACTGCTTAAATAAACACCGGCTTTACGGGCCGCCTCAAGTAGAATCGTCCCTGCCGGGACTTCGGTTTTAAGGCCGCTCGGCTCAAAACACACTGTGCATTTTTTCGGTTTCCCGTCCATTCTCACATCTCATGAGCCGTGTCCCGCGACTCCAGAGGCGTTGCACATAGCGCATCGCTCTATTTCCAGACTTCCTGCAGAAACTTTGGTATCATCGACGATTCTCTTGGACCCACTATGATTTCCCAACCTGTAGCCTCTTCGAGTTTGCCGCTCATCACCGCAACGTAACCGGGGATTATCAGTTTACGGTGCTTAACCAGGCTCTCGGCCTCAAATTTTGTCATGGCGTCGGCTACGGTCTTTTCGTTGAGCTTATCCCCTGAATAAGACGTCAACACACTTGTGCCTTCCGTATCAACGACAAGGATATAGCTTGGCACCCTGCTGGCCTCGACGTCCGATTCCACGGTGTAGTATGTCAGTGAGAAGTTTGTTGTAAACATCAGTGGGGCATTTTCGTCCGGTTCCCCGATGGGATATATCTTGGGCTCTACCTGTATGGGTTTTTGTGGGTCACTGAAGATATTCATCCTTGCTGTCAGCATGGGTAAGAACGTGTATGGCTCGACCGTGTCTACAACGACAATGCTGGAGTGCTTGCAAATCAGGCTTGTACCGTAGGCTGTCTGTGTGTCTGCGTCGCCCTCAGCAACAAAGGACATAGTCGGATACCCTAATGGCCTGAAGGTTTTTTTCAGCGCCAAAGCCCGTATTTTTGAAAGATTATACAATTGGTCCCGCAGGCCTAAACCATCAAGGCTCAATACGATGTCCTCGACTCCCTCGGCTTTGATTTTTTCGGTCAGGTCCGCAAGGGCCTCGACTGAT
Organism: Sedimentisphaerales bacterium; assembly: GCA_049643445.1. GTDB lineage: Bacteria > Planctomycetota > Phycisphaerae > Sedimentisphaerales > Anaerobacaceae > CS2-K091. The sequence goes on along the minus strand of JBARPZ010000501.1, from coordinate 2,457 downwards.
TCGGCACAAGCGAGGAGTGGACACTTATTTTCCTTTGCGATTTTGGCCATAGCCTGGGCGGTATCCGGTTCAGCCCGCCCGATTAAGGGAGAGCTATCACCTGTCTTGGCGACGGCCGCGGCTACGGCATCAGGCGAGTCTGAAATGAGGATTATGGCCAGTGGGGGCTTGCTGTTATCTTTTACGGCTGCAGCAGCGGTGGCGAAGGCATCTGCTGAACCACTTTTGTTTGTAACAGCTATAGCGTTCACTCCAATATGTAGACCGATACGTTCAAATTGCAGTTTATTTATGGCCTCGATGCGTTCTTTTAAGTCCTGGCCGGTAAGTTTGTCCGACACAGTTACAGCCAAAACCGTCGGATTGTAAAATTTCTCTTCGTGTCGGAACATCACCGTTTCCTGCCCCGTCTGAACTTGACTGTCTCCGCTACCAAACTGTACCAGACGAATTGGCGGGGCGGCAGCGGCGGCAAGCTGTTCTTTGGCTTCTTCGGAAACGTCGGGGCAGTCTTCAAGTTTAGCGCGTTTCTGAGCAAGCTGCATTGCAAAGGCCAGACAAGTAGGCATACCGCACTTTTTGCAGTTGGTTTTTGGTAGGAGTTTGAAGATTTCTAATCCTGTTAGCGCCATAATATTCGTCCTTTATTTTAAAAGAGTCTTTGTACTATCAGAACATAGGTTCCAAAGTTGTTACAGGATGGCCGGCTTGCGTAATAAACTCCAGGACCTCTTCTTCTGTTGTGGCCGAGGTTTCATCAGCAATCTTGGCCAGAAATTCCTCACCACCGAGTCCGAGTTCATCGGCCCTCTTGATGAAAGTTTCTTTGATTTCCTCCTTCATTATTTTAGGCATCCACACGATTCGTTGAATTCCGCCTTCTGCGGCGATGAACTTTTTCGAATAGACATAGTGCTTTGAATGCCCGATGAATCCAGGTGTCTGATTACCACCGCCCACGGTGCCTGCCAGCGTCGAAAACTTCATTCCGCATGGAGTCATCTCAGGAAACTCACGGTTGACAATCATTATCCCACCCGTCGATGGCAGCACAGCGGCGATGCATTCGAAGCAGCCGCAGGAAGTCATTGGGTCGGTTATCATACTGTACTGGCTCATTCGCTCGACGCCGCCGCCGGTGGCCTTGATAACAAACTCGTTTACCTTGTCCCACTGACCAATAGTAGTTTCAATGCAATTACCTTTCGATATCGGCTGGTTTGGCCCCGACGGTGTTATTTCGTATGCCGCCCGGCAGTCCAGCCAGCTATAAGCCCCGCACAGGCCGGGCCGTTCAGGAGAAACTACACATAAGTGATTCGGCGCAAAACTCTGGCAAAGTGTGCACGAATAAAACGTGTCTATGTCTTCATCCACCATACCCGCCAATCGAGCATCACGCTCGGCATATACTTTTTGGGCCTGCTCCTGTAGTTGCAGGACCTGTTTTTCGTCACTATATAGTTTAATCTGCACCTTATCTATAATGCTCGAGAACTGCTCGTGAAGCATTGCATGCAGCAGTTTCCCGATGTGTTCGAGTCTGAAGCCTGCCTTGAAGGCATCCTTGCTGATTCGCATCCAGTTGCCGTCCCGCTGGCCCATGTGCCACAAACCCTGTGCCTCATTCATAAATGTATGTATCTGGCGTTCCAGTACTGGTTCGAAGTCAGGCTGCATTTTTCTTCCCGCCACTTCAACCAAAATCCCCAGCGGCATTCTGCCGCCCGGTTCAAGCGAATCTACGTCCGGCCCATCCACGGTTATCTTTCCATCTTCAACGGCCGAGATGTCCTGCGTCCGAAGCCACTCGAAAGCCGGCGTTCTCTGCCCGCCGAACTCACAGTGCATATCGTCTTTGCGGATACGTTCACCCTCAAACGCCGGGCTGTGTGCCACGGGAATATCTACATGTGCTATCTTTATCTTTAGGCCGCGGACCTCAATGGCCTTTTCTACGATCTGGTCATGGCCAATATTTGAGACAACATGCTCGTAAGTGCATACGCCGGTAGGAAGGATTTCCGGAATGTCGGAATCGGCGATTGTCGGGAAGCCATAATTGATTGCCCCCGCTGCTGTGGCGTACCATTCATCGGTCACTTCGCCGAGCGCCAACACGAATGCAAAGACCCGGTTTTTGTTGTAGAGCAGGTTCCGCCGGAAATCGCCCGCTTTAACGCCGCCGAAGCTAAGGGCCGCCCGGCTGGCAAATCCAAGCGCATATATTGCTGCGCTAATCTCCGACCCGAAAGGAACCAGTCGGGTATCCCAGCCCAGTTGCACGCCGCCTTCGACAAGCTGCTCTGCAAATGTTGTTCCGTTATGATTGGCTGCCATAAATACGTAAAGACTGCGCTCCTGGCATTTTCTTGCGATTGTGACAGCCGTTTCCACATCCGGGGCTGAACCTACAATCGCCGCGAAACCCGGTGCCGAGCCGTCCACGAATTGTAT
>JBARPZ010000500.1:0-3231 GCA_049643445.1 Sedimentisphaerales bacterium | reverse complement strand
GTCCCGCTCGGCGGCATAGTTTACGGAGGACGAGATTCCGATACATGGGTCCCCGTTGAGCAGGCCTTCAACTGGTCCGAGGGCATTATCTTAAAAGGAGCTGCCCTCGAATCCGAAACCACCGCCGCTACGCTCGGAGCAGAAGGCGTCAGAACATTCAATCTAATGTCCAATCTCGATTTCCTCTCCATCCCGCTCGGCCGATACATCCGGAACAGCCTGGATTTCGAAAAAGATATTGAGAGCCCTCCCTTGATCTTCTCAGTCAATTACTTCCTCAGGAACAAAAAAGGCGAATACCTCAACGGCATGGCTGATAAGCTAATCTGGCTTCTCTGGGCCGAGCTCCGTGCAAATGATGACGTCGGCGCTATCCAAACCCCGACAGGCTTCATACCCGTTTTCGAAGATTTGGAAAAGCTCTTCAAGGACAATCTCGACAAAGAATACACAAAGGATGACTATATCGAGCAGTTCACAATTCGCATACCTGAGAACCTCACCAAGCTCGACCGCGTCGAGAAAATTTACAAAGAAAAGGTCTCCGACACTCCGCAGATACTCTATGACATATTCGACGATGTTCGTAAACGCCTGAAAGACGCTCAGGCTAAACACGGCGTCTACATCTCGCCATTCGATTTGTTAGAGAAGTAATACCGATCAGAGAAATAATGTGCGCGCCGTAAAACAGAGCTCCGACCGTGAGGGAAGGGTAATAGCCCTGCACTTCCACATTTGCTTACTACTAAAGACGGGTGGCAGCCTCAAGCGATAGCTTGGGGATGGATTCCTGCCGGCTATTAAAAATCGGCCAGCCAGTTATACGCCATCTCCCGCAAATCCTCCCCCGCCGTGTCAATCTACGCTAACAAATATCGATCAACTATAATCTATTCATCGCTTCCCTTGATGCCTGCGGTAGGTAAGAATCGCCACGCCGGGCTTAGTTGCGATGGCTACGGGCAATCCATCGGTCAGGAGTCCGCGACCACTGCGACGCTCTTGAGCGCCCGTATCAAGGTTAGACACCACATAGTCCGCTTCCGCATCCAGACCGAAAAGTTTGAAACTTGCCGACTCGTAGAAGCTGTTGTGCCGCCGGAATATCTGGACCATGCCCTCGCCTGATTCCGGGCGGTCAAATTGCCAGGCCATCCATACGGTGCTGTCACGAGTCCAGGGCGTTAGCGGATAGAAATCGCCGTAGTAGTTCGGAGCGATTTGACGCCACTGGCCAATAAGGCGGCGTATCGCGGCGTAGTCAAGGTCCTTCAGACGTATGTCGATGCCAAAGCCCGTACTTTGACCGGCGTTGCTCCAGAAGGCATAAGGCTCGACGGGTGTGCGGCCGCTGCCGTAGTAGGAGGCATTTCGCGTACATACCGTGCCGGTTCCGTGAAACGGCAGCCACATAGACAGGCCGTACATCATGCACTGGTGGCCGATGGCTTCAAATGCATAGTCACTCCGCCACAATGGCACCGCCCGACGCATCGTCTCAAGGTCGTTGCGTCGGCCGCCGCTCGCGCATGAGTCGATGAGCATATTCGGATGTCGCCGACGCAATTCGTCCCAATAGGCAAGGTAGCCTGTGACATGTCTTATTTCGCTGATGCCCTGCCGGTCCGGTGTGTCGGCATCTCGCCAGTAACCCAGCGGGTCCATGTTGAAATCCTGGCGGTACAGGTCGATGCCCTGCTCGGTCAGTAACCGGTCCACGTGTTCGGTCAACCACTTTCGCACGGTATCATTGCCCAGATTGAGCAGCCCGCCCTTAGCGCCGCCCAGGACCCACTCAGGGTGGTTGTTTGCCAGCCATGTGCCGGCGGTCACTCGCTCCGGTTCAAACCAAACCAGTATCTTTATACCCTTACTGTGTGCGTAATCCGAGATTGCCCGAAGTCCCCTCGGGAAACGATCCATATCCACCTCCCACGTGCCAACACGCGGCCAGCCGCCCCCATGATGAACATACCAGCCGGCATCCATCCACCAGTAATCGAGTTTAATCTCCTCCTCCAGGTAACGGTTAATGAACATAATCTGTTTGGCCTCGTTGGCATCAATCATCTCGTTGTACTGGCGCGAGCTTGAGGCAAGCAGTTGTGGCTGGGGAAGCTTGCCGCCGGGTTTGGGCACCGAATGCGCCATCATCCAGCGGCGCCAGATATTCTGAGCCCGAATCCAGTTATCTTTCCAGAACTGTAAGACGATCAGCGGGCTGCGGACTTCCTCACCTGGCAGCAGCTTGAATCGCGTCAATTCCTGGCCGGCACGCAGGTTCAAGCCCCGCGAATTGTCACGCACAAACTCCGCCGCCCACTGTCCCGGCCAGCCGACGCCTACGATGATACCCTCGCCGGACCATTCCAGGTTGAAGTAAGACCAGTCTGCATTCGTCGGACGCCCGCCCGCGCCCCCGAGCCGCTTTGTAGAATTGCTGCTCAACGGTGTTTCCAGCGGGCCGTAGTCGTTGCCATTGGCGGGTGAACCCACGTTATGGTGAAGCAAAAACTCCCCATCACTACCCCGGCTTAGCTCGATATCCAGCGCCTGAATCTTCTCAATGATAGCTGAGTCGGCCGAACCCGTATTCTTGAAGTACAGCGTCCATTCAACCGTGGGAAAATCGTGGTATTCAATGAGAACACAACGGACCTGCAAACGACCGGCCGGCTCGGTGTAGATCAGCGTATGCTCAGTACGCTGTGGATCGAGCTTGTGACTGTTGCGTTTGACCGGCCGGTTCTTGAGTAGCTCCTTTGAAGATTTGCCATCATAGAAAAAAGAAAACGGCGGCTCGGTAAGCGATAGTTTTCTGCCGCCGGTATTTTCCATAGGCAAATCTTGTAGTCTAACGCTGGAGCCATCCTGAAGCTTTACTACTGCGTCCGCCCAGAGCGCCTGGTCCCAGCTGCGGCCGTCACCACCATCTTTGACGCGAATTTCGAACTTGGTTGCACCCTTCAGCGGCACGTTGACCGAATGGGCACCATCCTTCAACCGCAGCACTGGCGACGTGAACACATCCTTGCCTTCGACCAGTACGCCGAAAGTTACCGAGCCGTGCCCCATTGCCGCGCCGCGCCGAGTATCGTCGTTGTTCTCCAGTCCCACATCGGCAACGAACCTCTCTGCCTCTCTGTCCAGAACCACCTCAAGGTGCTTGGTCGAGTTAAACGCCAGACCGTTTGTATAAGTTCTCTCGCCTAATTGAAATGGCGTGCC
>JBARPZ010000499.1:0-2389 GCA_049643445.1 Sedimentisphaerales bacterium | reverse complement strand
TACGAAGTACGAAAGATTACGTACGAAAAAATAACCTTTTTATGCAAAACAAAGCCAATTTCCAAAAAGTCAAGTTTAGCGTAACTAAAGTAATAACAAGGGTATACGGCCAAATGGACACTTGGTCAATTAGGAAAAACAAACCCAATTCAAACCCAATACAAACCCAATTCAAAGCCAAAACAAACCCAATTCAAAGCCAATTCAAACCCAAACAAACCCAATTTAGGCCAATTTCAAAGGATGCAGGTCGTAAGAGAATGAATAATCAATCATCAATCGCCCCGTTCGCAGATTCGCTATTGCTCCGGGATGAAAGCGTATTTGAGATGCCTTCAACCGCGAGATTAAGAAGCACTCACCGGTTCATAGAATCCGGGGTGGGTATTAACTGGTATTGTGGCAAATTATGTGCAGGCCGGTTTTATCCTGTTTTCTCAGCCGGCATGGACCGTTTCTTCACGCCTTTGTTGAAGAATATGAGCAACAACATCCGGCCTGCTCAGAATACCGACCAATTTTCCATTTTTGGATGTTACTGGGATTCTTCTGAAATAATTAATCATCATAAAATCACAAATTGTCCGCAAACTGTCATTTTCGTTATAGTGAACGGCTGGTTGTGTCATAAAATACTGAACTGTTTTATTTTTTTCCTCTTCATTGGCGTAGAACAACCTCAGACAATCCTTCTCCGAAATAACACCAACCAAAGTCATATCTTCATCGACGACAGGCATACCCGTAATTTCGTTTTTTATCAGAAGCTCCATCGCCTCATATATTGGCGTCTCTTTTGTTACGCTGACTACATCTGTTGTCATAATCTCTTTTGCCTTAAGCATCGCGTTTTCCTTTTTTTAGCAACCTTTTTTGTGGATATCAAAATATTCTACGAAGATGGTGAACGTTCCTTACGGATTTTCTCATCGGGAGATTGGGACGGGATTCTTTTCTTGACCGGCGGTTTGGACTCCACTTTCCCAACTGCCTTTTCGATTCTTGACATTCTCGCGGAGAGTTCGGTTAATTTTCGGTCAATGGAATCTAATTTCCTAACAACACTTCCAAGGTCTCTTTCAATCCTGACTAAATTCCTTTCAGTCAGGCCCATATAACGATCCATTAGACGCTCATAGGCATCTATGGCACTAACTGCATCGGTTCTATATTCTGGTATGTTAATTTCGGGGTGGACTTCATAGGTTTTTGGGCTGCCTTGGATTGATTTGGAAAACCAAATAATTATTACGCAGGCAGCGAAACCTGTGGCAACGACCAATAAATTCCTGGTTCTCATCGGATTATCTCCTTTGTGCCCGCCTTTGGCGGCTGGCCATTGCTCCATTTATCGGCAGAAGACAGGGTGAAAATCAAAGATTCGCAAAAAAACACGAATTTGCAGTAAAAAAACCTTCGAGCTTTAGTAAACTTCTCTTTTCACACAGTTGATTACAAAAGAATCTGAATATATAGAAAATATTCTTAAAGTACTGCCAAAAGATATCGAAAATAATATGGGACAGTATGTCGAAAACGATTGTATTACAAAGGTATCATGGTTATATAGTAAGTTCCAAATAGTTTTCAGAGACCCCCGAACACGATAAAGTGCGTTTGGGAAACCTCAAACTGGCTAAATTAGGCTCGATAAATGGCACCATCCCAAACAGAAATAGAATCACTAATCATAGAACTAACAGAAAAATCCTTTAAGACCTTTTGTGACGACATTTCCGGCATGTTCGGAACGGATATGGAGTGTGTCCCCCAGGAAGTGATACCCGAAACTGTCAACGGTCTCCAGACACGTTTTAAGGACTTGGCAGTTGTCTACTCCGTCAAGGCTGAGGGTGCCCTGGATGGCACCTTCCAATTAGTGTTCGATAAAAAGGGACTATTTCTTCTGGCTGGTGTTGTTGCTATGCATCCGGAGCAAATGATTCTGGAAGACGTAGAATCCGGCACACTCGAAAAGGCCGAGAAAGCGAGTAATATATTAAAAGAAGTAGGCACTGCACTGAACGGGTCATGGGATAGGGTTTTCCGAAAAGAATTAGATGGCCACAACCGATTCGTACAGACAAATACTTTTATTGGAAATCCATGGGACAATGCCGAGGGAAAAATTGGTCTGAATAGTGATGAAGAATTGGTATTTGTTCCATACGATATGACAATCGGCCCATATCCGGCTTTCAAATGCGGCGCAATTTTCCCAAAAGCAATCTTCGCCGGCGATTCTGAGTCCGATACCGAACAGCCCGTCCCTGCGGAGGAAACAGCCCAGGAAGATACTGAAGGAACGGCAGAACCTGAGGAAAGTGCTACTGCTGACCAGACACAGCCGGAAGCTGAAGTACAGGAAGGTACTGAAGGAACGGCAGAA
>JBARPZ010000498.1:0-18111 GCA_049643445.1 Sedimentisphaerales bacterium | reverse complement strand
CGGCGGTGAATGGGACTCCCATCGCGCGCATGACGTGAGAGGGCTCGAGTGAGGCGGATGTGCATGCGGAGCCGCTGCTGGCACAGATGCCGTATTTGTCGAGCATGAGGAGGATAGCTTCGCCCTCGATGTACTCGAAGCTGATATTGGCAGTATTGGGGAGGCGATTTTCTTTGTCGCCATTGAGACGGGAGTCGGGACACTCTTTTAATATCGCGTTCTCAAGTTTATCACAGAGGGATTTTACCTTACTGTTTTCTTCTTCGATGTTTTCGGCGGCCAGTTCGCAGGCTTTGCCGAGACCGACGATTCCGGGTACGTTTTCAGTGCCAGCCCTTTTGCCTGCTTCCTGATGGCCACCTACCATAAACGGTGAAAACCTTGTACCCTTTCTGATATAAAGGATTCCTATGCCTTTCGGTGCGTGAAGTTTGTGGCCTGAGAGACTAATCATATCGATACTGCTTTTTGAGAGATTCAACGGTATTTTGCCGACGGCCTGTACGGCGTCGGAGTGGAATGGAACCCCCCTGCCGGTGACAAGGTCAGCGATTTTGTCTATGGGGAAAATGACGCCGGTCTCATTGTTTGCGTACATTATTGTTACGAGGGCAGTATCATCATCAAGCTCTTCTTCAAGCTCGGCGAGGTCGATTTGGCCAACTTTATCCACAGCCAGCTCTATGACAGTATAGCCGTGATTTTCCAACTGGCGGCAGGCAGTCAATACAGCGGGGTGCTCGATCCTGGTTGTAATGACCTTTCGTTTGTTCGGGGAGGCAGCCAGAGCGCCCTGGATTGCGGCGTTGTCACTTTCGGTGCCGCCGCTTGTGAAGATAATCTCGGCGGGGTCACAACCGAGGAGATTAGCGGCCTGCTCGCGGGCCCTGCGGACCCTGCGACCCATCTGCCCGCCGAAGGTGTGCATGCTTGAAGGATTGCCGTAGAGGTCGCAGAACAGGGGCTTGATTTCCCCGAGGACTTCATCGGCGACCTTTGTTGTAGCGTTATTATCAAAATATACGGTTTTCATTGCTTATCCTCTGTGATCGTGAGGCTCCTGTGCGGATTCCTTGTCTTCTTCGACAAAGAGGTCTTCGGAGACAAATTCTCTGAGCCTGGCCTGGACAACATCCTTCATAGTGTACTCGGCGAGCATACACTGGGCACACATGCCTCGGAATGCCACGATGACCTTGTTGCCTTCGACGTCAATGAGCTCTACATTTCCACCGTGTGCGCGGAGGGCGGGACGAATCTGCTCATTGATGGTCTGCTGAATCAATTGAATCTTTTGGATATTTGTCAGTTTTGGTCCACGGTGTGGTTTTGCGGCGGTTTTATCCTTTACCTTTTCGCCCTGGAATTTTTCTATAATCTTTTCGATTTCGCCCTGACATCCTCCACAGCCACCACCGGCCTTGCAGTAATTTGTGACTTCTTCGACGGTCGTGAGATTGTTTTCCTGTATAACTCTTTCGATTTCGTTCTCGGTGACACCAAAACAATTACAGACGACCCTGCCTTCCAGCTCGTGTTTCTTTTTGCCGCCGCTTCGGTAGTTTTCGATTGCGGCCTCAAGGGCTTCTCTTCCCATGACAGAGCAGTGCATTTTCTGCTCGGGCAGCCCGCCAAGGTAATCTGCGATGTCCTTGTTGGTGACTTTGGCAGCTTCGTCCAAAGTTTTTCCTTTTATCATCTCTGTGAGGACGGAGGAAGTTGCGATAGCACTTGCGCAACCGAAGGTTTTGAACAGAGCGTCCCTGATTCTGCCGTTCTCATCGAGCTTGAATGTGAGCTTCAAGGCATCGCCGCATGCCAGGGAGCCAACTTCTCCGACACCATCGGGGTTTTCTACTTCGCCGACATTTCGCGGATTGAAAAAATGATCCTTTAGCTCGTCGGTATATTCCCACATAATCAGTTTTTAGTTTATTCATGCATTTGAACTGTTATCACTGCCGGTCTTTACGATGCTGGTCAAAATCTTAATCAGTTCTTCCGATGCCCCAATCAGTTCCTGACTTTCCTGCTTATCAAAAATTCCTGCGTCCTTTATCAATCTCAGCCAGTAATTTGTCTCTCTGGCTTCTTTTAAGGCAATACACATTTTGGCAAAGAAGTCTTTTCGGCTTTGTCCTGCCAAGGCCTCTTCAACATTAGCACCTATGCTTGTGCCAGATCGCAAAAGCTGACTCGATATCTCGAAGTGTTTACTCTCTCGTAGCCGAGTACATAACTTTATAATTTGCAGTGCAAAGTCATAACTCTTTTGTTTTACAATGCTCTTAGCCATTAACTCAACACTCAAAACTTAAACCTCAGAACTGGCTTTTAGTGCCTGGTCAACGTCTGCTATTATATCATCTATGTGCTCAGTGCCAACCGAAATACGAACATAATCATCTGTTACGCCTGCCGCGAGCTGTTCGGCTTCGGTCAACTGCTGATGTGTCGTACTGGCTGGATGGATTACCAGTGTTTTGCTGTCGCCGATATTAGCAAGGTGGCTGGCTAATTTAACGCTGTTTATAAACTTGATGCCGGCTTCCCTGCCGCCCTTGATTCCAAAGCCGAGGATAGCACCCTGGCCATTGGGCAGGTATTTTTTGGCAAGCTCATAATCGGTGTGCGATTTCAGTCCCGGATAATTGACCCAGGTAACAGTGTTCTGCTTTTCGAGCCATTGTGCGAGTTTGAGGGCGTTTTCACTGTGGCGTGGCATACGCAGATGCAGTGTCTCGAGTCCCTGTATAAAGAGGAAGGCATTGAAAGGCGACATACAACTACCCATATCTCTGAGGAATTGTGTTCTTGCCTTTATGATATAGGCCAATTCACCAACGGCCTCGATATATTTTACGCCGTGATAGCTCGGATCAGGCTCGGTGAGCTCAGGGTAGCGACCGTTTGTCCAGTCGAATTTGCCGGAATCGACGATAGCTCCGCCAATAGAGGTGCCGTGTCCACCGATAAACTTTGTGCAGCTATGAACGACGATGTCGATGCCATAATCGATTGGCCGAAACAGAATGGGCGTAGTAACAGTATTGTCGCAAATTACCGGCATACCATTTTCGTGGGCAATTTCGGCTATTTTTTCGTACTGCAGTATATCATTTTTCGGATTGCCAACGCTTTCTATATAAATCAGGCGAGTATTATCCTTGATGGCTTTAGCGAAGTTTTCAGGGTCTTTGGGGTCAACAAAAGTTACTTCAATACCCAGTTTTCGGAAAGTCTGACTAAACAGCGTGACTGTCCCGCCATAAAGTGAATTTGACGAGACGATGTGGCCTCCCGAGCCGCAAATGTTAAAGATGCTGACATAGATCGCCGACTGACCCGAACTAAAAGCCAAGCCGCCGACTCCACCTTCCATGGCAGCCAGCCTCTTTTCCAATACATCGGTCGTGGGATTCATCAATCGCGTATAGATATTGCCAAACTCTTTGAGGGCAAAGAGGTTCGCCGCGTGGTCAGTATCCTTAAAAACGTAGCTGGTGGTTTGATAAATCGGGACCGCCCTGCTTAAAGTGTCCGAATCAACCTGTTGACCTGCGTGTAACGCAAGTGTTTCCAAACGATATTCATTTTTTTCTGCCATTTTGAAAATCCTAACTATTTTACCGGTAAAATTTCGACCATCATATCAAGGGCCTTTTTTGCTTTTATTCTTATATCCTGCGATACGGTGACTTCGTATTGCAAATCCTGCAATGACCAGAGCACTTTTTCCAAAGTAATGCGTTTCATATTTGGACAAACAGCTCTATTGGTTGCCGGGATAAATTCAGCTTCCGGATTCTGCTTCTTCAAAGTATGAATAATTCCTATCTCAGTGGCTATAATAAATTGTCTGGCTTTGCTTTCAGCGGCGAAGCGAAGCATCTGGCCTGTACTAAGGAGCTGGTCGGAAAGTGCCTTGACAGGCTCCGTACATTCGGGGTGAGCCATAACAATCGCATCGGGGTGCTTTTCTTTTGCGTTCTTGATGTCATCTTCGGTTATCACGACATGTACGTGGCAATAACCAAGCCAGAGGATGAGGTCCCTGCCGGTTCTTTCGCTGACGAACCGGCCAAGATGCTGGTCGGGGACAAAGATAATGGGTTTATTCTTCGGTAACGAGTTTACCACCTCGACGGCATTGGCACTGGTGCAGCAATAATCGCTCTCTGCTTTGACCTGGGCTGAACTGTTTACATAACAAACGACGAGAGCATCAGGATGCTTTTGTTTCAACTCGCGGAGCTGGTCTGCCGTTATCATATCAGCCATTGGGCAGCCAGCGAGTTTGTCCGGCAAAAGTACGGTCTTTTGCGGGGAAAGTATGGCAGCGGTCTCAGCCATAAATTTGACGCCACAAAATACTATTACGTCTGCATCAGTTTCCGCCGCCTTTATGCTCAGGCCTAAAGAGTCGCCGGTAACATCGGCGAGGTCCTGAATTTCGGCGGCCTGATAGTTGTGCGCAAGTATGACAGCATTGTGCTGTTGTTTTAGCTTCTCGATTTTTTCTATGAGCTCATTGTTCATTGTAAGTTGCTCTACCCCTCACTTACGTTCGGTGCTCTGTTTTTTGTCTTTTCTCTGTGGGTGTTTTGTGTAGACCAAATCGGGATTCGGCGTTGTAACGGTAACTCCGGCGGGCACGGACTGTTTTATCCAGACATTACCGCCGATTACGGCACCTTTTCCAATGACTACATTGCCCAATATCGTCGCTTCGGCATATATTGTTACATTGTCCTCTATCGTTGGGTGCCTCTTGCCGCCCTTTATTATCCTTCCCCTTTCATCCTTTGGGAAACTGAGGGCACCGAGGGTAGCACCCTGATAGATTTTGACATTGTCACCTATGACGGAAGTTTCGCCTATTACGACGCCTGTACCATGGTCGATAAAGAAATTTTTTCCTATTTTTGCACCGGGATGTATGTCAATGCCCGTTTTTTCGTGCGCACATTCGGTCATTATCCGCGGAATTAAGGGCACCTGCTTTAGATACAATTCGTGGGCGATACGATAGGTTGCAATTGTTATGATGCAGGGATAGCTTATTACAATTTCCTCGTAAGACTTTGCAGCGGGGTCCCCATCAAAAGCGGCACCGACGTCACCTTTGAGCCGTTCTCTGATTTTCGGCAGTTGAGTCAACAAATGCCGGGTGACATTCTCGGCCATTGTTCGGCAATCGCAGCCTTTACATTTCTTTATTCTGCACTGATATTGAAAGGCTCGCTCCATCTGTTCAGAGAGCGCCGTGGCGATCTGCCAGAGAATATCACCGACGATGAAAGTGATATTTGCTTTTGTAACCGTTCTTCTGCCGGTGTAGCCAGGAAACAGCACTTCAAAGAGCAAATCGAGTATTGCCAGAATTTTACTTCGCACGGGCAGATTAGAGGCATCGATAAAATTTATGCCGGAATCGCCCTCGTAGGTGCGGGCAATTTTGCCAACGAGATTTTCGATTTTTTTGTTTGTCAATCTGTTCTTGCGCATTTTCAAAGCCTCCCGGAAAGGCAAAAAACTTCAGGTATTACTGAAACAATTCTGTGGAAATATATCTCTCTCCGGTATCGGGTAAAATCACCACTATAGTCTTGCCTTGATTTTCCGGTCGCCGGGAAATCTGTATTGCGGCCCACATTGCAGCTCCCGAGCTAATTCCGACCAATATTCCCTCTTTCTCGGCTAATTGTCGAGCAGTTTCCATAGCATCCTGGTTCGAGACCTGTACGATTTCATCAATTATATCGGTATTCAAAACCTGTGGTACAAAGCCGGCACCGATACCTTGTATCTTATGCGGGCCCGGCTTTCCGCCGGATAGTACAGGTGAATCTTTCGGCTCGACGGCGACGACCTTCAGGTCCTTGTTGCTTTGTTTTAACACCTCGGCGCATCCTGTCAACGTTCCGCCGGTGCCGACGCCGGAAACAAAAATGTCAAGTTTACCATCAGTATCAGAAAAGATTTCTTTAGCGGTGGTTTCTCTGTGGATTTGCGGATTTGCCGGATTGTTAAACTGCTGTGGCATAAAGGCATTTGGTTTTTCGGCGACGATCTGTTCTGCCTTTTCCACCGCCCCTACCATGCCAAGCTCGGCGGGCGTGAGGACAAGCTCTGCACCAAGCAACAACAGGAGCTTCCTTCTTTCAACACTCATGGATTCAGGCATAGTCAGTATCAACTTGTATCCCTTCGCAGCGCAAATGAATGCGAGTCCTATGCCAGTATTTCCACTTGTCGGCTCCACTATAACGGTATCTGCTTTTATAAGTCCGTCCTTTTCGGCGGCCTCTATCATTGACAATGCGATCCTGTCTTTGACACTTCCACATGGATTGTACGATTCAAGCTTGGCCAGAATTGTTGCTTTTCCGGAGCCAATCTTATTTATCCGTACAAGCGGCGTATAACCAACTGCGGCAGTAATGTCTTCAAATATAGCACTCATAATTCCTCACTTATTACCTTTTTATATTTGATAATTCGACAATTTTTTATCTTTTGCCCTATCAACCAAATCCTGGAGTGTTATCGATTGCAGGACATTTTTAATCGCCTGCTGGACCTGTTCCCAGACCTGCCTTGCAACACAATCCTCAGCTCGTTCACAGAAGCTTCTGTCTTCAACACATTCGACGGTAGTGACATGGCCTTCCAAGCAATCGAACACATCGCTAAGCTTAATCTGATTCGGAGATTTGGCAAGCATATAACCGCCTTTTGAGCCCCTAATACTTCTGACAAATCCCGCCGATCTGAGTATTGTCATTAATTGTTCGAGATATTTGACGGATATATCCTGACTCTGTGCAATGGTTTTGACCCGTAATGGGCCGCTGCCATCTTTTTCAGCGAGTTCTAATATGGCCCTTATTCCATATCTGGTCCGAGTCGAAAGCTTCATAACAAGTCTCCTATTCCTACTGTATTAGTAGTATATTACACAAAAAATCAAGTTTTGTTTGAAAAAAAAGAAAAAATCAAAAAAAATGAAGAAATATCTGTAAATTTGCGACTATCTGCACATTTTACAGGATTTATCCACTCCATCCATGTAGGAAAAGTATGTCAGGAAACGTATCCAATAATCAATTTTCTTGACAGCTTGCCGGAACAGCATTAAAATTACGTTGTTTGCATTTCAGCTAAGTCAAAAAGGATGCTACGAATGGCCAAGGGAACGAAGAAAAAAGTGGCCTTTATATCCTCTTTCCCGCCGAGAAAATGCGGAATAGCAACTTTCACATCGGACCTTATCAAGAATGCCGGCACAGCAGCGAAAGGTCAATTCGAGCCATTGGTAGTCGCCATGCGTTCGGACAGCACTCTCAAATACAACGACCCCGTCAAGTTCGAAATCCGCCAGGATGTGAAAAGTGATTATATCTGCGCGGCGGACTATATAAATTTCAGCCATGTCGATTTGGTATCCGTTCAGCATGAGTTTGGTCTGTTCGGTGGAGACGCGGGCTCTTATCTGAGCCTGTTACTGAACCGACTCAAGACACCGATCATAACAACGCTTCATACAGTCCTTAATAATCCTGAGCCGGTTTATCATAAGTCCTTAATAGACGTCTGTAACGCCTCTTACAAAGTAATCACAATGAACGAACGCGGCCTGACGATGCTGCATGACATTTACAGGATATCGGGTAAAAAGGTGGAACTGATAGCTCACGGGATACCGGATTTGCCCTTCGTTGACAGTAACTACTACAAGCACAAATTCGGCATGGAAGGCCGCAAAACAATTTTGACATTCGGTCTTCTCAGCCGGAACAAAGGTATCGAAGTGATGCTTAAGGCAATGCCGCAGATAATCGAGGCTGAGCCAACCATTCTTTACATAGTTCTTGGCATGACGCATCCATCCGTATTAAAACACGAAGGTGAATCCTACAGATTCAACCTGCAACGGATAGTCAAAGAATTAAGTTTGCAGGAACACGTAATCTTTCACAACAGGTTCGTAAATGACGAAGAGCTTCATAACTTCCTTTGCGCAGCGGACATTTATGTGACGCCCTACCTAAATAAAGAACAACTGACCAGCGGGACGTTATCCTTTGCGGTCGGGACAGGAAAAGCTGTTGTGTCTACGCCCTACTGGGCAGCCATGGAACTGCTGGCAGACGGCCGAGGCAAACTGGTTCGATTCGGTGATTGGACACAAACAAGTAAGGCAATCATAGAAATACTTGAGAACGAGTCGCTTTATTATTCATTACGAAGACGAGCTTACGAATACGGTCGATCCCGTACGTGGCCCAAAATCGGTCAGTCGTACTGGAAATTATTCAGTGTCAAGCGAGTTCCAGTACACATTACGGCCAAAAAGCCATTATCAGCAGGCGAAACCATATCGAGTATCGAAGTTCCTGAGCCATCGTTAGACCACCTGAAGAAGCTAACGGACGACACAGGTCTCTTTCAACACGCCAGATTTACCGTTCCAAATCGCGAATATGGCTACGCCACAGACGATAATGCGAGGGCCGTAATCGCGATGACGGACTATTACTCTCAGTATCCCCAGCCGGAAGCACTTGAACTTTTCGATATATATCTTTCTTTTGTCCTGCATTCGCAAAACAGCGACGGCACGGTGAAAAACTTTATGAATTTTGACAGAAGCTGGCGAAAAAATGAACCAGCGAACGATGCGTTGGGCAGAGTGCTGTGGGCATTTGGAACGGTGATGGCAAACCCCCCGTCCGCATCTTATTTATCCATTATCAAAGACAGCTTTGACAAGTCGGTGCAACACGTTAAAAAACAGTATCCGCGAGGGATGGCGTATTCGATATTCGGGATGTCGGATTATCTCAAGCAGTTCCCGGGAGCGAGTGACATCAAGCGTCAACTGGAAACAGCAGCAGATGAACTGGTAGTTCAATACGAAGAGAACAGTGTTGCCAACTGGCAGTGGTTCGAGGACATACTGACTTATGACAACGCGGTTTTGCCTCATGCTCTTTATGTTGCGAGCCTGACTTCTGGTAACAAAAAACACCTTGAAGTTGCAGACAAGACATGCGAATTCCTTTTGGAAAGTACTTTTAACGGCGATCACTTCAGCTTTGTGGGTTGTAAAGGATGGTATGAACACGGCCTGACAAAAGCGGCATTCGACCAGCAGCCAATTGAAGCTGTCAGTACGGTCATGATGCTGAGGGCCGCCTATGACGCTACTCATAATGACAGATTCTTAACACTCCAAAGGAAAGCTTTTGACTGGTTCCTGGGCGAAAACGACTTGCATATTCCCCTTTACAACTTTCGAACGAAAGGATGTTACGACGGGCTTACCCAAGAAGGTGTAAACATCAATCAGGGAGCCGAGAGCATGCTGAGCTTTCTGTTGAGCCTGCTGAGTATCGTTGAAAGTTACGCTTTACTCGACAAGGTTAAAAGCAGTAAAAGCGTTTTTTCCCAACCAGCCAAGCTTATAGAGCAGACGACCAAGAAACCGGCACCTATAAAAAGTATATCTGCTAAGGGTAAATCCAAAAAAAGGCAGGTCGGAAAACTCACGTGATGTCATTTTCACAGTGCCGGATTTTGCAGGTATGCGAAAGCTGAAGCCGGCACAGTCAAATAAATCCGGTTAGAAAATGGAGAGAAGGTAAGGGCGCTGCCAGCGACAAGCCGGGGAGAAGGCGAAATCAATTATTTGGCAGGTGAGTCGCTTTATTATTCCACAAGCTCAGAACCTTTTTCACCAACCCATGTGATATCCTCACCCAGACCCTGAATAGTCTGACAGCCAACCAGTGAAAAGACCACAATAACTAAAGCAACTACCAAAAGGACTTTTCTAATCATCTTCTCAGACTCCTATCAAAGCTTAAGCCTTTTAATAAATTATACCAATTCCCTTTAGGCCTGCCAAACCGAATACTACAACGCTACTTAGATTTATTCGTTGCTGATAATGTCTTGTTGCGTAAAAAGTTATGTTAATTATGTTAAATTCGAAAGCCAAGACAAATTCAAAAGATAAACTAACGTGAATGAAAACGCTGGCGAAATAAGTGTTTATTTTTTAGAATTGGTGTGGTGGGACCCGTTGCGCCCCCCTGCCTGAGTCGTGAAGGGGCAAACGGTAAAGAACAAAGTGAATAAAGTTTTCTATACATATTATTGAGGTGTAAAATGTTTCAATGGCATAAAAGATGTCTGTGGCTGTTTGTTATCATCATGATTATTCCTACATTGCTATCAGCTCAACCTGGCCTGGTTCGTGCGCAAAAATCGATTAATGAAAATGCGCTCAAAGCTCATATCAGTTTTCTGAGTGATGATTTACTCGGCGGACGAGGTCTTGGAAGTGCGGGCAGCGCCATAGCTCAACTCTATATCGCAAACCAAATGCAACTATTAGGTCTAAAGCCCGGTTTTGAAGACTCAAGCTATTCTCAGAAATTTGATATGGTCGAAATCAATACAAATCCGGAGATGCTACTAAAGATCTCGGGCAGGCGTGGAGAGGTTGATTTGAAATATTACGATGAATTTATTGCATTTCCTGGGGTACAGAAAGAGCAAATAAAGATAGAAAAGGCCGAGCTGGTCTTTGTCGGTTATGGAATACAGGCCCCGGAATATAAGTGGGATGATTTTAAGGATGTTGATGTAAAAGGGAAAGTGCTGCTGATTATGAATAACGACCCCAATACGGATGATCCGGATTTTTTTGGAGGTAAGGCGAGACTGTATTACGGAAGATGGAGTTATAAATATGAGCAGGCAGCGCGGATGGGAGCCATCGGTGCAATCGTTATCCATACAACACCATCGGCGGGATATCCGTGGAAGGTTGTCCAAACAAGCTGGTCGGGAGCGCAATTTGAGCTTCCTAAAAATGAGTCTTCCAGCCAGGTCTATAAAGGCTGGGTTACAGAGAGAGCGGCCTACAAAATCGCCGAACTTGGTGGACATAATCTCGATGAATTAAGAACGGCTGCAGAAGATAGAAAATTCAAACCTGTGCCTTTGGGCGTGAGGGTCAGTGGGAGTCTTGACTCTACATATCGCAAGTTACAAGCGACAAATGTTGGAGGCGTGATTGAGGGCAGCGACCCGGAATTACGGGAAGAGGCGATTGTATTCACCGCCCATTACGACCATTTAGGCACAGGGAAAGCGGTAAACGGAGATTCCATTTACAATGGCGCGCGGGACAATGCTTCGGGGGTTGCCTCCATTTTAACATTGGCACAAGCGTTTTCAAGGTTGGATAAACCTGTGAGACGAACTCTTATCTTTTTAGCTGTAGATGGAGAAGAATCGGGTTTGCTGGGTTCTCAGTACTTTGCTGCGAATCCAACTTTCCCGGCCGGGAAGATTGCAGCGAATATCAATATTGACGGCGTGAACATCTGGGGAAGGACGCGCGATGTGTCCATAGTCGGTTCCAATAAGTCCACTATCGATGACGAGGTCAAAGAGGTTGCAAAAACTCTGGGACGCATCGTGCTGGCCGATCCCATGCCGGAACAAGGTTCTTTCTATCGAGCGGACCAGTTCTCCTTTGCACAAACTGGAGTTCCCTGCCTTTATTTATCGGGGGGACGAGATTTCACTGGTCGAGAAAAGGGATGGGGACAAAAACAAGTTGAAAGCTGGATTGAGACCCATTACCATCAACCTACAGATGAATATAATTCCAATTGGGATTTGTCGGGATGCATAGAGGATTTACATCTCATATTTAAGGTGGCGTTTAGATTGGCAAATAAAGAGCAAATGCCGCGATGGCTGGCCGGGGATGAATTTGAACCAATCCGGTTAAAGGCGATCGAACAACTCAATTAAGTCGAACCTAACCACTTGCTGCACAGGGCCAGGGCATATATGGTACAAATGAAAGTTGCGAGTTTTAATGTTAATTCGATACGTATGCGGCTGGAGGTCGTGCTTGGGTGGCTGGCTGAACATCAGCCGGACGTGTTGTGCGTTCAGGAAACGAAGGTCCAGGACGTGGACTTCCCAGGCGAGGCGTTTGACGAAAGCGGGTACAAATACGTTTTCAAAGGTCAGAAAAAATATAACGGTGTAGCGACTTTCAGCAAACATAAGATCACAAACGTGGTGGTCGGCTTCGCCGATGAGCCAAAGGATGAGGCTCGGCTTATCAAATGTGAAATCAACGGCATCGTCATTGTCAATACTTATGTACCGCAAGGGTACAGCCCCGAGTCTGAGAAATTCGAATACAAGCTGAACTGGTTCAAGCGACTCGGTGAATATTTTAAAAAGAATTTCAAGCCAACGGACCCCGTGGTGTGGGTGGGTGACTTAAATATAGCACCGGAGGCAATCGATGTGTACGATCCCGAAAGTCTGTTGGGGCATGTTTGTTTTCATCCGGAGGTTCATAAGGCGCTGAAGAAGGTCATGGAGTGGGGATTTGTGGATGTTTTCAGGATGCACTGCAAGGAGGCGGGGCAGTATTCATTCTGGGACTACAGAATGAATGCCCTCAGGCGGAATCTCGGCTGGCGATTGGACCATATTATGGCTACAGAGGCGCTGGCGAAGAAATCTGTTGCGTGCTACATTGATAAAGAGCCGCGATTTGTAGAAAAACCAAGCGACCATACGCCCATCATCGCTGAGTTCGACTGGTAAATCCCTCCAAGAGCGGTTATAATCCTCTCAATAAACCACAAGAAAGGAAGGATACGATGAATAAAGTATTGATTATCGTCGGCGAGGCGACGGAGACAGTAGATACCCTTTATCCGTATTATCGGCTACAGGAAGATGGGTTTGAGCCTGTGGTGGCGGGGCCTGAGAAGCGGCGGTATCATATGGTGCTGCATGAGATACCACCTGACTGGGACGGACAGGTTACCCGTGAGTTCGAGGGGTACACGATACAGGCGGACATTGCCTTTAAGGATGTTGACCCGGATGAGTATATAGGTATCTTTTTCTCCGGTGGGCGGGCGCCGGAATATCTGCGTTATGATGAGGACTTGATACGCATCACGCGTCACTTCTTCGAGAAGAACAAGCCAATCGCCTGTGTCTGTCACGGCGTAGAGATTCCCGCCCGCGCCGACTGCGTCAAGGGGCGCAAGATGGCAACGGTGCCAAAGTGCAAGTTTGACCTTGAAGTCTGCGGGGGCACGTTTGTCAATGAGGCTTGCGTTTTGGACGGGAACCTTGTCAGCGGGCGAACGTATCACGACCACGGCCAGTATGTCGGCGTGTGGATTAAAATGCTCAAAGAGGCCCGTGAGGCCGGTAAGAAATAATAGAGGCTCTTTGGCAGCAGGAAATGAACGGTCAGTACGAAAAAATCTCACGACGGAAGTTTTTAAAGACCGCGGCGGCGGGTGTTGCGGCACCTTATATCATTCCATCGTCGGCCCTCGGCAGCAGAGGACGACCAGCCCCAAGTAACCGGCTCACAATGGGGCTCCTCGGTCTGGGCAGTATGGGGATGAGGCACGTCAAAGGATTTTTGCAGGAAGAGGACTGCCAGATTGTCGGGATCTGTGACGTCGATGTGAGCAGGCAGGCGGCGGCCCTACAGGAAATAAACGAACATTACGACAACGATGATTGCGCTGGGTACAATGACTTTCGGGAGCTGATTGGGCGTGGTGACATCGATACGCTGTGCATTTCGGTGCCGGACCACTGGCATGCAATTATCGCGCTCGAAGGTATCCGGGCAGGTAAGGATATTTACGGGGAAAAGCCACTTTCTTACACGATTGCCGAAGGTCAAGCTTTGGTCGAGGCGGTCAATCGCTATAAATGTGTCTGGCAGACGGGAAGCTGGCAGCGGTCGACCTCGCACTTTCGGTTTGGGTGCGAACTTGTACGCAATGAACGCATCGGGAAGCTGCAAAAGGTGGAAGTCGGTATCGGTCCGGGTTTTAAAGAACCCGGCGGGCCGACCGTATATGGTATCGGGCCTCAGCCGATCCAGCGGGTCCCGGATAGCTTAGACTATGAGATGTGGCTTGGGCCGGCGCCGTGGGCGCCTTACACTGAAAAACGCTGTCACTGGAACTTTAGATGGATTCTCGATTATGCGGGCGGGCAGGTTACCGACTGGGGCACCCACCATATTGACATCGCGCACTGGGGCATGGGCTGCGATGAAACGGGGCCGGTTGAGGTTGTGGGTACTGGCACCTTTCCCAACGACGGCTTGTGGGATGCGGCGGTATATTATGATTTCGAATGTAAATATGCCTATGGTCTTGTGATGCGGGTGGCAAGTAATAATCATCTTCGACAAGGTGTGAGGTTTATCGGCGAGAGAGGGTGGGTGCATATCACGCGAAGCGGTCTGGATGCAAATCCGAAGAAGCTGCTCAAGGAGAAAATAAGGCCCGGGGAAATACATTTAGCCAGGCCGAGAGGCGACCACCGTCAGGGACACCGGAGGGATTTTCTCGACTGCGTAAAGAGGCGCGCACAGACAATAACGCCGGTGGAGATTGGCCATCGCTCGGCCATTCCCGCTCACTTGGGCAATATTGCTATGCTTCTCGGGCGGAAGATTCGTTGGAACGCACAAACTGAAAAGATTATCGATGACGCGGCTGCCGCCAGAATGCTCAGTCGACCCATGCGGGCACCGTGGCGTCTATAGAAACCGGTCTATTTAGAGGCCCAATCCCCCCCCTATTTTCGCTGAACTCAACCGGGAAGCCACCTGGGGAACCAGGATTCGGACCTGGACTAACTGATCCAGAGTCAGTCGTGCTACCGTTACACTATTCCCCAATAGTTTTTTTCAACCTGCCGAAGTATACATGTATTTCCGGCTTCTGTCCATAAGAATCCATAGAAGTTCGAGGTTTTCCATCCAAAAACGCCAAGCTTTGGCATCCTCTGCGCCTTTGCCACTTTTACTTACGGGAAACACTGAAGTAATACGGTTCATAAAAAGTAACTGCGTCCATGGCAAGTAGATAATGAACTTGGGGCTGCCACCCCGGCAACGTACCATAAAGCGCATTTACTTTTTCTGATAGGTGTAACATCTGAGACATACGGCAGAGTTCGTCAGGGTCAAACCGTGTAAAAATGTTCCGCTTCTTAGAATCGATCTACTTGTGGTGTGAGTTTAGTTAAGAGCTCGTGTTTATTTCTCAGCCGTGTTGCTTTGTACCTGCTCCTCATTCACAGCGAAATACGTATCCTTGCAAGAGACATATACTCCTAAAAAATTGAGAAAAAACCTTGACAAAAACCAGGGCAATTCATTATAATTATTGTTTGTGTGAGTTCGCTTGCAATTCCACATGCCCAGCATGCAAATAAGCAGCTGAGTGCATATCATTAGTGAAAAGGATGACTAAAATGATGACATATATACGAGTAGTAGTGATTTTGTCACTTGTAACGGTTAGTGTAACAGGTTGTTTCTCATCTCACCCTAAAGATATAGAAGCGTTTCTAAGGCCTAAGCAAGTCAACGTCACTGCTAACACTTATGTTTTGCAACCGCCAGACGAAATTGAGGTAAATTGTTCGAAGGTGCCGGAAATCCATCTGAAACGTCAGCGAATTCGCCCGGATGGTAAGATAAGCTTTGAAAGTTTAGGTGAAATAGAAGCAGCAGGCAAAACCGTCGCAGAGGTTTCCAATGCGCTGCGGACAAAGGTTTCAGAACTTTACAGGTTACAAGGCAACCAGCCGGTCGACGTCACTATTGTTGCGTATCGAAGCAAAGTTTTCTACGTACTGGGTGAGGTCTATTTGCCCGGTGCCAAGGTCTACACCGGGCGTGATACTTTATTGAATGCGCTTGCCGAGGCACGAACGACTGTTATGGCGTGGAAGCAACGCATCCAGGTAATCAGGCCGTCAAGTGAGGAGGGCATCAAGCCTAAAATCTTTGAAATGAACTTTGACCGGATGATTGCGCACGGTGATACAAGCAAAAACGTTTTGCTGCAAGAAGGTGATATAATATATGTACCCCCAACACCGCTGGCTGCTATCGCACAGGTCATAGAGGAATTCGCACGTCCACTCGGCCGAGCCTTTTCAACGGTAACTATCGTACAGCGGGCACAAATGGGCGGTGTTGGTGGTGGTGGATACGGTGGCTATTAACGAGTTTTCTCACGTTGCCAAATCCTATACAGTCTGACTGGACAAAGGAGCCAAGATTGAGAGGAATTAAGCATGACCCGACATAGGACGTTGAAGTCAATTCATCTTGCCGGCACGGCCTGGTTCATCCTGTGCATTGGCTATATTCTGGTTTTCACACTGCGGCAGGCAGGTGTTCATTGGTGGATTATATTTTCCCTCTCGGGGCATTCGACACTACTTGTTCTTCTGCTGGTCAGCATATATTCATTTGCTTTCTTCAAGGGCGTTGATAGGAAACAAAGCATAGAAGCAGAACATCCCCTAACCAGCACGGATAACTATACGGTGTTCTATGTTGCCGCGCCTTTATTGGGGGCCCTGGCCGGCTGGCTGGGAATGATAGGCGTAAGTACAATCAAGCAATTGCTTTTGGGAATCGCCCTGGGAACTTTGGTCACAACCTTCCTGGTCTGGGTGATTGTGGACCCGGTGACGGCACTGCTGGAAATGCTGTTGCCTCCTGCAAGCCGAAAACATCGCGCCGAACGGCTGGCCAATGCCAAGATCAAACGGGAAGAGAGACGGAGGAAACGTGAACATCAGTTGGTGGAAGCATTGGCGAAGGACGAATCGGATCGGCGCCGCTGGCAGAAGGTGTTGAAGCCGGAGGCTGAAAAGCTCGTTGG
The DNA here is from genome assembly GCA_049643445.1 of Sedimentisphaerales bacterium. Lineage (GTDB taxonomy): Bacteria > Planctomycetota > Phycisphaerae > Sedimentisphaerales > Anaerobacaceae > CS2-K091. The sequence goes on along the minus strand of JBARPZ010000498.1, from coordinate 1,330 downwards.
GCTGCTGACAACCAATAGAGCAAATTTTGGACAGGCAGAACGTGAAGCGGCTGAAATGGGCATCAAGGCCTGGCAGATTGGCGGACTGGATTGTATGCGACAGCTTCGCGATATGGCAATAGGTATATACAGAGAACAAAACCAAAACAAAGCTATTGTTGACTATATTTCGTCCTGGTGGGATGGTATCGGAAGCTGGCGAACTCCGTCTCTTCAAGAGATGCTGAATTTCTAAGGACGAGAACAAAAGTTTTTGATTACGAAAGGAGCGCGGGTGTGTAACTCAAAAACAGTCGTAATCTTACTGTTTAGTCTCTACCTTGTATCGATTTCTAATGCTGCAAATGTCATATATGTTGATGTAAACGGACCAAACGACCCCGGCACAGGCACGTTTGACGACCCTTTCCGGAAAATTCAAGATGCAATTGACGCAGCTATTGATTGTGACATTGTTGAGATACAACCCGGTCTCTATACAGGGCCGGGCAATTACAACCTTGACCCGAAAGGTCTGGCTATCACCATTCGCAGCATCGACCCTAATAATCCCGATGTTATATCAAATACAATCATCGACCCAAATGAGGCAGGACGCGGTTTTTATGTTCACAGCGGCGAAGATGCAAACTGTGTAATTTCCGGGCTTACCATCAGAAATGGATACTCAGGTGGAAATGGTGGAGGCATTTTCTGCTATATTAGCAGCCCGACTATTGCAAACTGCGTTATATCCGGTAATTACGCCGTAACGTATGGTGGAGCTATATTCTGCCAGAGCAGCAGTCCACAGTTCATAAGCTGCATTATTACCGGCAACTCAGCGGGGTGGGACGGGGGCGCTTTGGAGTGCTGGGACGGTATGCCTGACTTTACGAATTGCATCATCGCTGATAACAATGCAATGGGCGGCAACGGCGGCGGCATAGATTGCTATTCCAACGGTGATGTAACGCTGACCAATTGTACCTTCGTGGGCAACTCCGCCGATTCCGGAGGCGCTGTGTACTGCTGGACAAGCAACGTGGTGGTGAATAACAGTATTGTCTGGGCAAATGAAGCTGATGACGGCTCACAGGTAGCAATTACGACCGGCAGCGTCTCAATCAGCTACAGCGATGTGCAAGGTGAGTGGCCTGGGACAAGCAATATTGACGCTGACCCATGTTTTGCATCGTTTGACCCAAATGGCGACCCGAATAAGTGGGACTTTCATCTGCAAAGCGACTATGGCCGATGGGACCCGAATAACCAAAGGTGGGTAACGGATTCCAATACAAGTCCGTGCATAGACGCGGGAGACCCAAATTCAGACTGGAGTAATGAGCCG
>JBARPZ010000497.1:0-6045 GCA_049643445.1 Sedimentisphaerales bacterium | reverse complement strand
ACGCGCTGCCTCGCGTACTTGAGCGCTTGCCTGTCACATAAAACGCCGCATGGATACATCTTGCCGTCTTTTCCCTTCACACGCCAACCCTTGCGCCAATCGCCGTTTCTATCCAGCATAATGTCCTCCGGCCAGCCTGCCTGGGTCCAGTCACGATGCAGTCCCCGAAGTTTTTGTTTCGCTATCTCCGGGTCCATAAGGTCCTGGTAAATATCGTAACGGCTCGTGAGAATTCCATCCATCTCGTTCATTGTTTTGATAACATCCGGTGAACGACGATTACTCCATAATATCCGGTCTATACCGAGGGACTTCATCTCGCGCACTATGGCAAGACTGTCCCTCTCCCAGCACCAGATGTTCACCGCCCCGATAAGCAGGTCCACATTCGGATTTTCCTTGCGTTTCTGCTCTAATGTTTTGAGTAAACGCATCTTTTTGGCATAAGAGCGATACCGCTTGCACATCGCCACGTGACTGCCCCGGTCGAAGAAGACGTAGCGCAGCCGTCGCTTCGACCCGAACTTGCCTTTCTGCGGCTGCCACTCAGGCGAAAGGCATAAAAGTCCGTCAAGGCGAGGTACTCGGACGGCTGCATCATCAGGCGTTTCCACGATGGTCATTATCCCTTCTTGGCCGTCGGTGACACCGTACCACGGCATGCACAGACCGTGTCCGCCGTAAAGATGATAACTCATCGGACTCAAACTCTTATCGTCAACGGGATAACTGATACCCTCGTTGACCGGCATCACGAGGTAAGTCCCCTCGCCGGTAACGAACGGATGAGGCAGCCGTACGGTCTTTGCCAGGTCACCCTGACCGGAAATTGACACGATCAACTCGGATTGCTTGGGTACGAGTCTTATGCTAACATCTATATTTAGCATACCTGACGGTTCCAACAAGCGCAGGATAAGGCTGCCTCCGTCCGCCTTGGCATTGAGGACGACAGTGTCTGCGACAGGGCGTTGCTTCCATTTCCGTCCCGTGCGACGGTCGAGCACCGAAAGAGTGGCATCGGCCACACGAACTGTGACCTCCAGAACTTCGTTGGCGATCTTTAGCGTTTCGGGAAGTTTCTTCGACCGAAGTTGGTCCAGCGTGCCAACCATGTTCAAAGTAGCATCGTCCAGCCACACCCTGGCTGGGCCGTTTCCAATCAATCGAGGCAAAATGGTCTTCCCACCGACGGGAACGATAAATCGGGAGTGCAGCTTGTACCACTTGTCGGTTGCGCCTGTCTGTACGGTACCAAATGTCCAATCGATTACCTCCTCATTTGCGCTGCGCAAGGTGACAGATAATGTCGTGGTACCTTCTCCCTCCACACGTACACAGCCGCCGAGTTCGTAGATTTGGCCGGGCTCCACAGAAAGCGAACGTTCTTGATGGAAACTCCAATCCTGCCGGCCGCTGTGCTCTATCCGCACCGACCGTTGCCCACCATGATACAGCCCGGTATCAATCGCGGCGTTGCCGCCGGGTGTGCGGGTCCAGAGCTTGCTCCAGCCGGAAAGTCCTTGTTCGAAGTCTCCGTTGGTCAGCAGATTTTCACCGGAAACCTTCTCCGACGCTGCTTTGCACTGGCAGCATAACGACAAAATGATGAACAACAGGATTGTTTTTTTGAAAGTACTCATCAACGGCCTTTCCGAGTATGGCGAAGCATGTTATCCTTTTTAGCCTTCGCGATAACTTCAGCTATAGAAACAGCATCTCCGCCTTTTGCTTTGGATTCGTCGGCAGCGGACATAAAAGCAAAAATCTCGGTCGTTTCCTCCACCAACACCGGCACTTCACCGGTCTTAAAGAACCTGATGATTTCGACTACAAGAGGCTCATACCCACCATACCTGCCGCTCTGGGCAATTCCCTTCGTGCCGTAGACCAATGCGCCATAGTCGCTTTTGCCCTTGCGGATACCTCTATAAGTGCCAATTCGCCCATTTCTCCAGGTTCCGACAACGAATTCACCATCTTGGGTTTGTATACGTCTGACAGACTCGCACCCGGGGCCCATGATAGTAAAGAGAATCTCGACGCCATGGACACCGTACCAATAGAGGTCGGGATGGTGTTCTTCCAGACTGCAAGGACTGAATGCTGCACAGCCAAGCACCGTACCAACCTCGTTGCTGTTTCTCATACTGATAATACCGGGGCTGAAACGCAGAGAGGAACTCGACCAGCACGGCACGTTGTTATCTCGTGCGAGCCGAAATATCTCGATTACATCTGCCAGATTGCCCGCCATGGGCTTGTCGATGAAGACGGGTTTCTTCGCCGCTATTACGGGCCGTACCTGCTCCAGGTGAGGCCGGCCGTCAACACTCTCCAGCAGGACGCCATCGACCTTCCGGCACAGCTCCTCGATGCTGTCGACAATTTCCACTCCGAACTCCTTGCGCAGTTGTTCCGTGTATTTCTCCACTCGATTAGCAGAAGAGGGGATATCAGGCGAACCACCGGAGTAGCCCACAACGACCTTACATCCATATTTTTTCGCCGGGTCATTAATCAGCTTGGTAAAGGCGATAACGTGTGAGGTATCGAGACCAATTATGCCAAGACGAAAGACTTTGGCCTCAACCTGTGTGGCAAGCGGCAGCATTAGAAAAGCAAGCAACAATGTTATAAGCAAAACGGTCCGATTCATGATTTTACCTCCATTATATTTAATGTTCTTTTGCCGTACAATGCGATTGATTGTCCAAACCCCTCATTTCCCATGTAACCTATACTCCTCAGATAATTATGTAACAAGTTTTCACTCAGTATTATCAAGTAATCGCTTTTGTTGCTCCGGTTGTAAATCCACCATCCACCAGAATTATCTGGCCTGTAATATATTCCGAAGCATCCGAAGCTAAAAAGATAACTGTGCCATCAAGGTCATGTGGTTGTCCCGGCCGATTTAGAGGAATGCGTTCTGTGATATAATCAACCCATTCTTTGTTCTCATATAACACTGCATTTTGTGCCGTCTTAAACCATCCGGGCGCCAGCACGTTCACAGTGATTCCGAACTTGCCCCACTCTGCCGCCAGGCTCCTGGTCATTGACAAAATAGCGCCCCGGCTCGCTGTATAAGGCGCAATACCCTCCATCCCGAAAACGCAAGTACAAGAACCGACATTTATTATCCTGCCGTGCTTTTGTTTTATCATCTCCCTGGCTGCTGCCTGGGCACAGAAGAAGCTTCCCTTTAGATTGGTGTTTAATACGGTGTCCCAATCTTCTTGCGAAACATCCGTACTTGGTCTTCTGATATTCAAACCGGCATTATTGACCAGGATATCAATTTTCCCATATTCATTTATGGTCATGCGGACCATATTTTCGATGTCACTTTGTGAAAGCACGTCCAACTGAACCGGCAAAGCCTTTCTACCCAAAGTCTCTATTTCCTGCTTGAATTCAGTCAAACTCGATAAATCCCGGCTGGTAATCACCAAATCGGCGCCCGATTTGGCAAGTGCCCGGGCAAAATATTGTCCTAAGCCGCGGCTCGCCCCGGTTACAATTGCTACTTTCTCTGAAAGGTCAAAAAGTTCCACCATCTTTAATGTCCTCGAAACCTAAGGTTCTAAAACGATTTTGAGTAAATTCTCCTCGGCCTTAAGCAACCGCTCAAAAGCCCGTGCCCCATCTTCCAACGGTAAAACATCGCTGATCAAAGGCTCCACATTGATTTTGCCTGAGGCCACTAACTCTATACAATCACGAAATTCGCCTGAGCTTGCGTATGAGCCGGTAAAGGTAAGCTCGCTGGCAATGAACTTCTGCAAATCGAACTCAGCCATCTTTTCCAGATTGCCGACGGCGACAAGATGTCCCCCCATCCTTGTCACTGAAACAGCATCTTGAAAAGTGCTTGCATACCCTACGGCTTCAAGAGTAACATTTGCACCTCTATTTTTTGTTTCCTTGAAAACCGTTTCTCTCAGATCACTCTTGACAGGATTGACGACCTTATCTGCTCCGAGTTTGCTTGCTGCCTCAAGTCGAAATTCATTAATGTCCGACACGAAAACCTTCCCGGCACCTTTTAGCCTGACTGCTTGCAAAATAAAAAGACCGATTGTCCCGGCCCCAATAACTACAACCGTATCGTCAGCCGCTAAGGGGGCTCTGTTCGTGGCGTGAACACCTATTGATACGGGCTCCAAAAGGGCCGCATGGGTGAAAGACAAATGCTCAGGGATCTTCGAGACAATCCACCACGGCACTGCGACATATTCTGCAAATGCGCCATGCCTCTTGAAGTCCGGGGTTGAGACGCCAAGCACCTCCCGGCTTTCACAGCGATTATAAAAACCTGCCCGGCACTGCTCGCAGCTATTGCAGTATACCGTTGAGTCAAAGCAGACCCTGTCGCCTTTTTCAAAAGCCTTTACATTTGTGCCCGTCTCTTCAACAATACCGGCCGCCTCATGGCCCATTATCAAAGGAGGAATCCTCCTGCCGGTCTTACCTGTCGAGCCCTGTACGTCCGAGCCGCAAATCCCGCAGGCCTTGACACGAATCAGCACATCATCATCGCCTGCTGAAGGTTCCGGAAAATCACAATATTCAAAATAGTTCGGTTTCGTATAAACTAAAGCCTTCAATTAAATCCTCCAATTTGCTTAAAAAACGCTGTGTCCTCTAAGTCAAAAATCCTAAGCCCTCTGTAAACTAATATTTCCCTTTAAATCAAACTCAGCCACACCGCTGACTTTTCTAATCATAATAATACCCGAACGCCCAGCCCATTGCCAGAACATCTTGAAACCGATATTTTTCCTATTTTCTTTGCCTTTTGGCTTCTTTTTTGGTATTTACTACCATATCTGCTTAATGCGGACATCGTGAAGAGTACAGCAAAATATGAGATATGAAAATTGAAAGCTTCGCTTGATGTGGCATCTTTACATTATTAAGCAAAGGGAAAAGTTTTACACGGGAATAACCACCGATCTCAAAAATCGCTTACACCAACATGGTAATCCTCCATTGCTTTATAAAGAGCCTTTTCAAAATAAACATCAAGCTGCCCTTAGGTTTTTGTCATTATATCTCCAAAAGCCCCGCCACTTGTTGGCGGGGTTGTCTTTCTGTTTAGCCCCCAAGTTTTAACTTAGGGATTGCCTTCTCAAGAGCAAAGAAACAAGACTTAATCAAAGGACTCACTAAGTGAGTTTACACTGAGCTTGCCGAAGTGAGACCTGCTGAAATACGCTCTTGAGTTTATACTGAGCTTGGGAGTTTACCCTGAACAAGGCCGAAGGGAAGGGAAGTGAGACCTGCTTGCAAAGCTTCTAATGTTGAGCTATCCGCAGGTCTCGAACAATACAACAACGTTGACATTGTATCTCCGGTAGACTAAATTGATAAAAAAAGTGTTTTGGCATTTTATTGGGTTTGTTCGGCTTTGAATTGGGTTTGTTTTGGCATTATATTGGGTTTGAATTGGGTTCGTTTGGGTTCGTTTTGGGTTCGTTTTTCCTAATTGACCAAGTGTCCATTAGGTCGTAATCCTTTGTTAATACTTTAGTTACGACAAACTTGACTTTTTGGAAATTGGCTTTGTTTTGCATAAAAAGTTTATTTTGTAAAGTTTTCATTACATCTGTAAATGTATCTCTACAATTGTCGAACACCTTGCAGGCACGTAAGTCGTTTATCAACCACGGATTACACTGGTTTTTTAGCCACAAAAATGCACAAAAGACACAAAGACACGAATTTATTAGACGCAGATTGCGCAGATTACACTGATTAAAAGGATTTTTTAGGCGGCTAAATAAGTGTTTATTTGTCATTAATACACCCAAGTGTTTCAAAACTTGGCTTTTATGATGCAAAATAATGCATTTTTACTGTTCAAAATGGTTCCCTGATATCCGACTTCGCGGATGCCCCCGCCCAAAGGACGGGGCTGCTATGAGGCCAGCCGTCAACGGTTATGATTGACTTTTTTGGTATTCTTACATGTGCATACCTTTCCTGCTGTTGAACTGCTGTTGGCGGCTCAGTCTGCTATACGTGCTCGCGGCACAG
>JBARPZ010000496.1:0-2073 GCA_049643445.1 Sedimentisphaerales bacterium | reverse complement strand
TGAAATTCCTCACCTCTTTAACATCCTCACCGAAGTCGTATGCCCACACCTCCAGTCCCTGCGATTCGTATGATATTTCAACATCTTCACTTTGGCCTTGAGATAATTGCATACTTTTCGTGATATTGCCTAAATGTAGATCTATATCACGGATTTCTTCCCCACCCACCGCAAACCGAAACTTGTCATAAACTGCGCCTTTTGTGGGAAACTTAAAATTCAGAAATATCTCTCTGGGATTGTCAGAGTTGTTTATAACCTGGTACTTGCCTGAGAACGCTACTCGATATGTCGAATACCACAGCAGCCCTTTCTTGCGATGTTCGAGTTTGAGGTCGACTTTGATGTCGCTCGCTTCCAGGGGCAGGTTTTGCAATCCCTGGTTGCCCCTGTTTCCGCTCGTACTCGTAGGCTTGCAGTAAACAGATGGTGCCAGCTGAGTTTGTTCCGAACCCCACAACTGGGCCACGGCTTTTCTTAGTTTCGTGTCCTGGTCGTCGGTCCGCAACTTTACAACCCCGGCCAGAATTATCCAGGCAACCGCACTGCATACATAAATAAAGGTGATTGCTAAAATCCGTTTACTCATGACATTATCTCCTTATTTTGGACCCCGATTTCGCATGATAATCTCTAACTATACTTCTGACATGGTAAAGCATATCCCAAACCCGTGAAAGCATCAATCTTAAATATGACGACTTTGTATACGTGCCGCCGTCATACTGCGTTCATTTCTTGGCCCGTTTCAGCGCCTCGTCCAGCACGCCAAAGCCTTGACTCCCTTCACTAAGATGGGTCATGTTCTTTCTCTTGGCAACTTCCAAAAAACGCTCATAGGTCTCTTTAATTGTATCATTCATCGGCCAATCCGCACTCGCTGCCTGCGATTTGTCCCGAAACTCTTCCCATCGCATCATAAAGACGTACATCACGGGAAGCTGCGCAACCTGGACCCGAAAATGAAGCGCCGGGTTATCCTTTACAGCTTCCTCGGCCGCCTTCAAATGTCCCCACCCCTTGCTGAGCGTCCCAAGCGAAAGAAATTTCGCCGTATGCTGCGAAAAGCAGCCGAGATAGTCCCCGCTCGCCTCGACCGCATCATGTGTTACTTTCAGGTATGCCTTGATATGCGGCCCGGCCGCACCATAATAACCTTCGATAAACTCATCTATCAGCTTCTCCCCATCCCGCTTCGGCTCCCATAGCAGCTTCGCAAGAACCCACGCCCGCAGCTCAGCCATCTCCGAGCCATACGATTGATATGCTCCCTGCTCGAATACACCCTTTACGTTGTGGTCCACGAAGAACTTAACGTTCGGCCCCAACACCCGCAGGTTCGGATGCGGCATAACGTAATGTCTGAAATCCGTAGTGTAGTCCCAGATGTAAAGCCGATTACAAACCTTCGACCAGCCAACGATATCGTCCCGAAATTTCTTGTTTCGCTCGTCGCTCAGAGGCTTGCTGAACGAACACTCGATACTGCACAGCCGCACGATAACGTTCTGTCGCGGCTTAATATGTTTGGGCGGCTTGCGAGTGTACTGGTACGCAAGCGTGCTGATAGCTACGTTGGGAAATTCATCCTCGATATCGGCCGCCACTGCATTCACAAAATGCAGCAGAGACCCGGCCGGACTACCTTCTCTTTTATCAATGGCCGAGCATTTGCCGCATTGACAATATCCGTGCCAGTCATTCTGAGAAACCGACGCAATCGTCGCCGCAGGATTACTCCGCAGCCGTGCTTTAAGGTTCTTGACCAGCTCTTTCCGCATTTCCTCATTAGTCAGGCACAGTTGCGCACGTTCATGTTTCCGCTTACCGTCAATTTCGCTGAACCATTCGGGATGGTCCTTGAAGTATTTGTCCGGAGGAATCAGCGGAAAAAAAGTATGTACAAATCCTTGATAACTATGTTTGCCCCCGCGTTTGGCGTCCAGCCTTTCAGAGTTTCCATTGCACTTGTTCCGTACCGCCCAGTCCCCATCGAAAGCGTCAAACCAGAACGACTCCCGATATTCTAACGGCGGCACATAGCGGATATTGAGCTTGCCCACTTTAAGCGTC
>JBARPZ010000495.1:0-4414 GCA_049643445.1 Sedimentisphaerales bacterium | reverse complement strand
AGGTCATGACGGGGCAATTAGGGACGGTGGAGCCGACGATGAGCGGCGACTTCGGTAAGTTTATGCAGATTTGTGACGGGATTCGCAGGCTTGGGGTCCGGACGAACGCCGATACGCCGGAAGATGCAAAGCGTGCAAGGGAATTCGGGGCTGAGGGGATTGGACTGACACGCACGGAGCATATGTTCTTCGAGGGTGAGCGGATATGGCCTGTGCGTCAGATGATTTTGGCGGCGGATGATTACGCCGTGATGCTTCAACAGCTTGAAGAGGCTAAGAATGAGAAAGAGAAAAAGGCAGTTGAGAAGCAGTATGCTGCAGCGAAGAGGCAGTTCGAAGGGGCGTTGAAGAAGCTGCTGCCTCTGCAGCGGGGAGATTTTGAGGGCATATTTAAGGCGATGGCCGGGCTGCCTGTTACGATTCGTTTGCTGGACCCGCCTTTGCATGAATTTTTGCCGCAGGATGCAGCGAGCCAGGCGGAGATGGCGAGGCGGCTTGGCGTTAAGCCGGCAGTGGTCAAGGCCAAGGTTGAGCAGTTACATGAGTTTAACCCAATGCTGGGGCATCGCGGGTGCAGGCTTGCGGTAACGTATCCTGCGATCGGCAGAATGCAGGCGCGGGCGATTATCGAGGCGGCGTTGAATGTTAAGAAGACAGGCAGGGTCGTGCTGCCTGAGATTATGATACCTCTGGCCGGTGCGGTTTCGGAATTGAAGATGGTCAAGGATGAGATTGTCGATGAGATCAAAAAGGTCTTCAAGGAGAGGAAGAGCAGGATTAAATATCTGGTTGGGACGATGATTGAGGTCCCGAGGGCGGCGCTGACGGCGGATAAGATTGCGACGGAGGCGGAGTTCTTCAGCTTCGGCACGAATGACCTGACGCAGATGACGATGGGCTTTTCGCGCGATGATGCCGGTAAGTTCTTAGGCGAATATGTCAATAAGGGTATTTATGCGGCCGACCCGTTCCAGATACTCGACCAGGTGGGTGTGGGTAAATTGGTTGAGATGGGTACGAAGCTCGGCAGGAAAACGAGAAAGAAATTGAAGGTCGGTATCTGCGGGGAGCACGGCGGCGAGCCGAACAGTATCGACTTCTGCCATCGGGTTGGGATGAATTATGTTTCATGTTCGCCTTTCAGGGTGCCGATAGCAAGATTGGCGGCGGCGCAAGCGGCAGTGAAGTAGTCGCTCGTCGCCCGTCGTTTGTCGCTCGTAAGTGGTGAGTAGTTAATTGGTTGATTTGTTCCTGGGGAGAGCCGTTGAACGCTTCTGGCGTTCGGCGGACAGTGGTTAACCGGGAAACGGGCTTCAGTTCCTTCGGGGACTGGAGCCCAAACTTTTGGCTAAAGGCGAGCCATGTCACGCGTCACTCGTGAAGCGTATCTCGAAGAGAAATCAAAAATCAAAATGCAAATAGCAAAATTACATATCAAAAATCAAAACTAATCGCGGAGAACGCGGAGGGCACAAGGGATAAGGGAAAAGGGAGAAGGGAAAAACGGTTGGACGGTTAACGGAAAACACGAAATACGAAACACTAAGCAAACTGGATCCTCGACTACGACATTCAAGGACAGGCAAATTCGAATATTCAAAACACTAAAATTCAAAACTGTCCACAGATTGCTGATTGGAATCGGTGTTCTCAAGTATCAATACAGCCTCCTTCTTCATGCGTGAGGTCGATATGAACAGGTGTATCAGTGGAACAAAGAAAACGAAGAGTATTAACAGGACGGCTGGCCCAATATTGAAGTTAAAGGACTTGCCGGTAATCAGGCAGACAATCCACACGAAATGAAGCAGACCCAGTGGAATGAGGTAGATTACGCCGAATAATATCATGGTAATCTTCCAGCTTTTTTCTGATCGTGACAATCCTGCGGCGATGCAGAGCCATCGCATAGCCACACAGAATACAACAGTGGCCAGCATTTTGGCTATCCCATACAAATGCATTACGAAGGACATCAGGGCGGGAACTCTGTAATAAAAATGCGCATTGATGGCCTCTGCAATAGATAAGATGGAAATAATCTTAACGAACAGCATCGCGACGCGGTAATGCCGGTGTACGCGGAGATTACTCAGCCTGGACACTGCCCAGGCGATCATTATGGCCCCGACGACATCGTTTAGGATGTCGAATCCGTTAAACTTAAAATCGAATACGCATATAATCCCGCCCCAGAAAATCAGACGCAAGGCAGTGACGGTCCTTTTGATATCGTAAGGTTGTGGTGAAATTTCATGTATCATCTAAGCTTTCCCACCTGTCTTCCTAAACATTATTCCTGCTTGCTACTACTTCTACAATCGGGCATTTGGCATATACGCTTCACTGAAACAGGCCTGTAAGAATTGAGTCTTAAAATAAGATGATTTTATCTCAATTTCAACAATATTCCGGCAGGTTCAAGTTTGACGGAGGGAATATCCAATATTCCTTCGACTTCGCGTTAATGGCGGCAAACTGGCTCGAAGGAAAATAATAACCTTCCCGCATCCCGAATCCGAATAACGAATCCATTTATTTACGTGTCTAAGGCACCTTTCGCCATTCTAAATTCTAAATTATTTTGACCTTTGTCAAGACCTGTGGTATTGTCTGCACATAATGGCGTTTTATATCTTTGAGCGGACATCTTGCATTGAATCGCCTAAGGTAAGAGATAATATGGCAAGGCAGCAGTATGTGAGAGCAGAAAAAGGGGTCTGACCCCTTTAATTATTCAGAACATAAGGATATATTGTAATGGAAAAGCAAACTGAAATTACCACGAAAGAGATATCTTTCATCGACGACATCGATTTCAGAAATATTTTGTATGACCGATTGAATGAAATAGATAAAGTTTTTACAGTCAATGCAAACTACAGCACCATTTTTCTATCGATCAGCACCTTAGAAGGCATATTTAAACATCTTGCTGAAATCTTTTGGGAAGATATCAAAATATTAACTAGTTATCCCACTTTCCCAAAGGGAAAACGAAAACCATTTAATAAGATTTCAATAGATGAATTTTACATTCTTTTGAGTGAAATTAAAATATTACCTAAAATTGAAGAACTTGAGAAAGTATATAAGCTTTTTAAAGACTATAGGAACTTCATTCACCCCCAAGCACAAAAGAAAAAAGCTTGGGCTATTGATTTAGGCCAAGCCCAAATGGCTCTGGGATTGCTTAACGCAACGCTTAGTTGTCTGTCTCAAAACATATTCATAGGTAAAGATGTTTACCAAAAGGTCGCCGGCCGTCCTGATTACGATAAAGACCATGTTCTCCATCTGAACTTGGATCGTACAAGTGTGCATTCATTTGTTACTACTAAGTCTACCGTAGCAGAGAGACTTTCTTTATCTTTCGATTTGGAACTACCGGCCAACTCGATATTCAATTTTGTTTTTAATTTCAAAGATGACGGCAATTTCAAAATGTTGCGACTAGATAACAGGCGTCATCCACATAAGCCGAACTGTCTTCTTCGTTGCACCCAGAGATACTTTTGGATACCGATTATGTGGGCAAAAGACACATTCCCACCTTCATCCAAAAAGATTTTTCCAGTCGACATAGAGATCGACAAATCAAATAAACTTTTCCGATTTACGGTTGACGGAAAAGAATATCAGTTTGTAGATGACCAGGGGAAAACTTCAGATTTGTTCGCCGAATTCACACCTGGTCTAAAGGTAGGCTTCTTTAATGAGAATAGACCTGTTAAACTACACAATATTAAATCTAAATAATTTCATAACCATTCCTTAAATCTTATTTCGTTTTCCCTCACATCCCCGCCACCAGAATACCCTCTCAAACTCCAAATAGCCTTTTCATACCATTTCAAAAGGTGAATTAAAGTTTGCCGCCTGCACCATCAGGAATTACTTTTTTGACTATAGACAGGAGACATAATTCGAGCATCAAGAATCCAGCATCGAGCATCTAGAATCAATCAAAAGCCCTTCACTTCGATTTCACTCAGTGTAAACTCCAAGCTCAGGGTAAATTCACGAGATAGACGGGGCAGATTCTTTTGCGCGTTAAAACAGGCACTATTAGTTTTTAGTTCTTAGTCCTTAGTTCTTAGTGTTTAGCTTGTTGAACCCGGCAGAGCCGGGGGGAAATGCCCAGTTAGAAAGTGAACAGGCGCCTTCGGCGCCTTACTTCTAACGGGCTAAATCAATCAAAAGCGCACATACTTAGCGGCAAAAACGGGAAAAAATAAAAAAATTTTAAGTCTTTTACAGCCGGTCGCTTACGCTTCCGGCTGTTTGTTTTGTGTGCCGAGCATGTTCTGCAACTTGGAGGTGTAAGTCCTCTACACAACCTGATGGAGGTGAAGTGTTAGCAAAGCGCAAGAGCGTTGCCGTGAGGCAGGGTTCCAAGGAAGCGTGTAGCAAA
>JBARPZ010000494.1:0-4900 GCA_049643445.1 Sedimentisphaerales bacterium | reverse complement strand
ACCGGCGGCAATCGCTGCCTTGGCAAGTAGAGGAGCCATTTCCGGCCGGCCTGCACTTGCATAACCGAGGCCTCCGGGCTGCTGGGTACTGTGCGTGGCATCAAAGACAACCGGACAGCCCAGCCTTTTCATAATCTCGATGCTCGTCATATCGTTGACAAGCCGATTGTAGCCAAAAAATGTGCCGCGCTCGGTAAGTATAATTTTTTCGTTTTCACAGGCACGAATTTTCTCGACCACATTTTTCATCTCAGCAGGTGAGAGAAACTGGCCTTTCTTTATGTTTACAGGCTTGCCCGTTTGTGCGCAGGCACAAAGCAAGTCAGTCTGTCTGCATAGGAAAGCAGGAACCTGGAGGCAATCGACAACCTCGCCGGCAATGGCGGCCTGGGACGGCTCGTGAACGTCGGTCATAACAGGAAGGTGGGTCTCTTCGCGGACCGCCGCGAGAATCTCCAAACCCTTTTCCAGGCCCGGACCACGAAAACTTTGCATGCTGGAGCGATTGGCCTTGTCGAAACTGGCCTTGAAAATGATTCCTACATTGCTCCTTGCACCAATATCGACAAGTTTATTGGCAATATCCAGACAATGGTCTTTGCCTTCAATAACGCAAGGCCCCGCCATTACAAACAAAGGCGCATCCAAACTAATTTCGACATCACCAATTTTGAATTTCACTTTACTCATATTTGGCATCTCTAATCCAGATTCCACTTGCCAATAATCAATGTCTACCCTATTGCCCTGATAATCCTCGTTCTGATTCCAGCCGGCCTGGCACCTTCCGGCACCATCACGTTGACTGCCTGCGGTATTACCTTGATTTGTATTGGCAAATCAGGCCCCGGGTCACCATCAATTTCAGTCGCTATCCCGGAAGACTGAGAACTCACATTAATGTTCTTGCCCTGGCGATATATAACGTCCCTACCTGTGGAGTGCTGTTTCAATGCTGTCATCACCGAATGTTTTACCAAATGCACACGAGAGGCACACTTATAAATACACACATCCAGTAACCCGTCACCAAAATCGGCATTGTGCAATACCTGAAGCCCCACCGCATACCTTGAAATATTTCCAACAAAAACCAATCCTCGACCATTAAAAATCTCTTCGCCTTCCAGTTCCACCTTCATCGGAGCAAACTTATAAGTCCAGAATGTTCGCCAAATCGGCCCAAAGTAACTAAAGTGATCTATATGCCCATCCCGCCGCTCACTGACACGTTTGACTATTTCACCGTCAAAGCCAAAACCAATTATAGAAGTAAAACATCTCCCGTTTGCACTTCCCAGGTCCAGAGGCCGAATGTAGCCCGCCTCAAACGTCCTTAATATTGTTTTTACTTTTTCATCAAAACCTAATTCATTTGCCAGCAAATTTTCCGTCCCGCCGGGAACTATCAGCAACGGCTTGTCACTGCCCTCCAGGCCATGTGCCACCTCTCTAACAGTGCCGTCGCCGCCGACAACAACGACCATGGCACAGTCATAATCGACCGCTGCATCGGTAGCCAGTTCACAGGCATTATCCAGAGATGTTGTCAAGCTGGCCCTGACATCGAATCCTTTTTTGACAAGGTATCGCTCAAACTGCCGGCTCGTCAGTTTGCTGCTGCTGGCACCGGATTTGGGATTTAAAATATAAGCGATATAACCATCATCTGGTTTCATAATTGCCACTCTGATTTTTTATAGTAAAACCTGCCTCTGCTCTTTTCCAAGCTGACGAAGTTTTTGCTGCATCAAGCAGGCATAACTTTCAACGATATGCGTCAAATCAGACATTCCCAATTTTTTTTGCACATCGATGATCCTTTCCCCTTCGGGTCCTTCTATTTCCACAAAACTACCTAACAACGGCAATTCATCCAGACAAACAACACAGTCGTCGAGCTGCCAAATTTGACGCCTTTTTTCAAAAACCAATGCCTTTTCATAGCCCAGTTCCGAAAGCAGCTTCTCAACCAAATCGCCGTTTCCAACTTCAATTTCTATCTCCTGCCTTTTCTTGAAATCGCTTTTTTCTTTGGCGCCCTTATAAGTCAAAAATGTATTCTCTTTTTGTCCGGCTCTCTGTCGCCGTAAACGAAGTGCCCGATCGCTGCTTTTCAAAACAGCGCCGGCGTCATCAAAATACGTGTCCGTTTGTAACTGCTCTTCCACAAATTCGGCGCCGACTTCACCCAACTTACGCTCTACATCCTGCAGCGAATCAACTTTTAGCTTTGCCTCAATTTCGATACACATCAGTTATATAGCAACTATGATTAGGTGATTATGCTTACTATTCTTGGCTTAACAACGATAATTTTCCTGGGGCTTTTGCCGGCCATGGCAGCAATTACCTTTTCACTGGCCAGTACCTTTTGCTTTATCTGCTCTTCATCTTCATCAGCGGACACGACTATTCTGTCCTTTATCTTGCCATTGACCTGCACGGCCAATTCGATTTCCTTTTCTTTGATAAGTTCTTTGTCATATTCAGGCCAGGCCTCGTAAACCAGGCTCTCCTTATGGCCCAGTTTCTCCCAGAGTTCCTCAGCAATATGAGGAGCGAACGGAGCAAGAATTAAAACGAATTTCTCAACAACAGATTTTGGCCTTACCCCTTGCTTGCCAAGGTGATTTACTAAAATCATCATTGCGCTTATTGCCGTATTAAAGCCAAATGTTTCGATATCATCACCCACTTTTTTGATTGTCTGGTTCAGCAGTCTCAGCGTTGCCTCATCCGCCTGCGCTTCTTTGACTGTATTGCTGAGCCGCTCCGTATCTTCATCAACAATCATTCTCCAGGCCTTTTGCAAGAACCGATGGACTCCTTCCACACCCTGCATACTCCACGGCTTCATCGCCTCCAACGGCCCCATAAACATTTCATAAAGCCGCATCGAATCCGCGCCGTAGTCCGCAATAACCTTATCCGGATTGATTACATTACCGCGGGATTTGCTCATCTTCTGGCCGTCTTCACCCAGAATCATTCCCTGATTTACAAGCTTCTTGAACGGCTCTTTCGTCGTGACGTAACCAAGGTCATAGAGCAGCTTGTGCCAGAACCGCGAATATAATAAGTGCAGCACGGCGTGTTCAGCACCGCCGATATATAAATCCACCGGCATCCAGTATTTTTCCTTCTCCTGGTCCCAGCCCTGGCTGTTATTGTCCGGATCAAGGTATCGCAAATAATACCAGCAGCTACCCGCCCACTGAGGCATTGTGTTCGTTTCACGCCTTGCTTTTGAGCCATCGGCCAGCTCAACATTTATCCAATCGTCAATGTTGGCTAACGGGGATTCACCTGTCCCTGCAGGCTTGTAGTTCTTAACTACCGGAAGTTCCAGGGGTAAATCTTCTTCCGAAAGGCCGGCAACGCCGCCATCTTCCGTATGCAAAATCGGGAACGGCTCACCCCAATAGCGCTGCCTGCTGAACAGCCAGTCACGCAGCTTATAGTTCACAGCTCCCTGACCAAGTCCTTTTTCCGCCAGCCAGTTTGTAATCTGCTCCTTGAATTCGGCGGTCGTCAGGCCGTTAAACTGCCCGGAATTGATCGCCTTACCTTCACCAACAAAGCACAACTCGCCTTTCTTAACAAACTCGGCATCCTCACTATTCAGCGGCTCCACAACCGGAACAATCGACAGGTTGAATTCTTTTGCGAATTCAAAATCGCGTTCATCGTGGCCGGGCACGGCCATAATCGCGCCGGTGCCGTAGCTAATCAAAACATAGTCGCTAATCCAGATTGGTATCTTTTCATTATTGACCGGATTAATTGCGCAGGCACCAAGCGGCTCGCCGGTCTTTTCCTTGGCTAAATCGGTTCTGTCCAAATCGCTCTTACGGGCAGCTTCCTGGCGATATTTATTAACAGCTTCCTTTCTTTCCTCACTTGTAATTTTATCTACAAGGGGATGCTCCGGCGCCAATACCATATAAGTAGCACCGAATAAGGTATCCGGCCGGGTAGTAAAAACACGAATGGTTTCATCAAAACCATCCACCTTGAAATCAACATCCGCCCCGACACTCTTACCTATCCAGTCGAATTGAAGTTTCTTTATCGACTGCGGCCAATCCACCTCGTCCAAATCGCTAAGCAACCGCTCGGCGTATTTTGTTATTCGCAGCATCCACTGGCGCATCGGCTTTCGTATAACAGAATGCCCGCCGCGCTCGCTTACGCCTCCTACCACTTCTTCGTTGGCAAGAACCGTACCGAGTTCAGGACACCAATTGACCGGGGCGAAATCTTCATAAGCCAGGCGATGGTCGTCTATATACTCTTGCTTCTCGGCCCCACTTAACCCATCAGGAATCGGCAGCTGTTCAATCGGCTTGGCCTTTTGCTCGGTTTCGTCGAAGTAACTGTTGAAAAGCTTCAGAAATATCCACTGGGTCCACTTGTAATAATTTAGGTCGGTAGTGTTGACTTCGCGGTCCCAGTCATAACTAAAACCGAGCGATTTGATTTGCTTTCGGATATTATCAACGTTGTTCTGCGTTGTTGTTTTCGGGTCTGTTCCGGTCTTTACGGCATACTGTTCCGCCGGCAATCCGAATGCATCCCAGCCCATAGGGTGCAGGACGTTAAAACCCTTCATTCGTTTGTAACGGGCGACTATATCGCTTGCGGTATAACCTTCCGGATGACCAACATGCAAGCCGGCGGCACTGGGGTAGGGAAACATATCCAGCACGTAGTATTTAGGCCTGGAATCATCGCAGTCTTTTGCCTTGAACGTCTTGCGCTCTTCCCAGAACTGCTGCCATTTCTTTTCTATAGCATTGAAGTTATAGCCGGCCTTTTTCACGTTCATCCGTCTTTCTTTTGCCTACTTGTAGGCTAACCTTAAATCTTAACGGCCCGAGTGCGGGCAAGCCTGGTC
>JBARPZ010000493.1:0-1603 GCA_049643445.1 Sedimentisphaerales bacterium | reverse complement strand
AATAAAAAAGCACTTTACTCAAAAAAATACCGCAGAAACTCCCTGATTCGTTACTTCTCCGTTACGTGCTCCAGGGCCCGCACACTGGGAAAATCTTATTTAGAGAGCACAGATCCTTATAATAAGGAGAAATAATAAGAAATATTAAATCCATTTGAGACGGAAAATCAAGTTGACACTTACCGGTCCTGTAGTTACAATCCCGTGGCTTTTTTGGACCTAAATAAAGAATAATGGAGGTAACAATCGTAAATGGACAATGTAAATGAGCTACTGAAGCAAAAACTGACAGCCGAAAATTACGACAAGCTGACCGCGTTGAACAATCCGAAGATGCACGCCTTCGTCGCCGATGCGATTGAGCTTTGCGGACCGGCGTCGGTTTTCGTCTGTACTGGTTCGCCCGATGACATAGCCTATCTTCGCAAGCTGGCAATAAAGAATGGCGAGGAAATACCGCTTAACATCACCGGCCATACCTGTCACTTCGACGGATACAATGACCAGGCCCGTGACAAAGCACAGACAAAATACCTCCTTCCGCCCGGCTCGGAATTGGGCGAGAGTCTCAATTCCACTGAAAAATCAGCAGGTGTTAAGGAGGTCCGTTCTTTTCTAAAAGATTCGATGAGCGGCCGCGAAATGCTGGTTTGTTTCTGGTGCCTTGGCCCACCTGATTCCGATTTCACCATCCCCTGTATTCAGATAACAGATTCTCCTTACGTCGCCCATAGCGAAAGCATTCTCTATCGGCCTGGATACGGACAGTTCAAAAAAATTGGCGCATCACCGAACTTCTTCAGGTTCATACATTCCGAGGGTGAGCTGGAAAATTTCGTGAGCAAAAATATCGACAAACGCCGCGTCTACATCGACCTCGAAGAAGACCTCGTATACAGCGTCAACACCCAGTATGGCGGCAACACTATAGGCCTGAAAAAACTGGCCCTTCGACTGGCTATTCAAAAGGCCTCACGCCAGGGCTGGTTGGCAGAACACATGTTCGTCATGGGCGTACACGGCCCGGTCGACCGAGTCACTTACTTTGCCGGTGCCTTCCCCTCTGCGTGTGGAAAAACCTCGACCTCAATGCTGCCCGGACAGACCATCGTCGGAGACGACATCGCATACCTGCGCAAAAAGGCAGGACAAATCCGATGCGTTAATGTCGAAAAGGGTATCTTCGGCATCATCCAGGACGTCAACTCCGAAGATGACCCCGTCATTTACGAGGCATTGAATAACCCGTGCGAAGTTATCTTCTCAAACGTCTTGATTGATAGTAACAAAACGCCGCATTGGCTCGGTATGGGCAGCGAGCTGCCGACCGAGGGAATCAACCACAGTGGCAAATGGCACAAAGGAAAAAAAGACTCAAAAGGCAACGAAATAACCGCCTCCCATAAAAACGCCCGCTACTGCCTCAACATCCCGGACCTGAACAATTGCGACCCTATGCTCGACGACCCCGAAGGAGTCCCGCTCGGCGGCATAGTTTACGGAGGACGAGATTCCGATACATGGGTCCCCGTTGAGCAGGCCTTCAACTGGTCCGAGGGCATTATCTTAAAAGGAGCTGCCCTCGAATCCGAAACCACCGCCG
>JBARPZ010000492.1:0-5333 GCA_049643445.1 Sedimentisphaerales bacterium | reverse complement strand
AGAGGCCGATTGGGCAACATACCGACACGATGCGGCACGCAGTGGCTTCACGAAAGTATCTGTTCCAGCCGACTTGAAACGCGACTGGGAAAACGATTTAGGCGGTAAGCTCAGCAGTGTGGTGAGCGCCGGGAACAAGGTTTTCGTGGCGAAAGTGGACACCCACACGGTTTATGCCCTTGATGCCGGTTCGGGGAAGACTCTGTGGAGCTATACGACCGGAGGCCGGGTCGATTCGCCGCCGACGATCTATCAGGGTATGGCTATTTTCGGATGCGCCGACGGATACGTTTATTCTCTCAGGGCCTCTGACGGCGAGCTTGTGTGGCGCTTCCGCGCAGCACCGGATGACCGGCGTCTGACTGCCTTCGAGCAGGTCGAATCAGTCTGGCCTGTACACGGCAGTGTGCTCGTACAGGGTCTGGTTTACTGTGTTGCCGGGCGATCAATGTATCTCGATGGCGGACTACGTCTGCTGCAGCTGGATCCGAAAACAGGACGTAAGGTTTCCGAAAAGGTTCTTGACGACCGCGACCCGGAAACCGGTAAGAGTATGCAGACGCGAATCCAGATTCTCAACATGCCGGTGGCTCTGCCGGACATCCTCTCCAGCGACGGCAAATACGTCTACATGCGCTCCCAGAAGTTCGACATGAGTGGCAAACGCCTTGAAATCGGACCCCATTCTGGCAACCCAGCCGAACAGGGCTCTGTGCAGCGGGGCGAGGGGGTCCATCTTTTCTGTCCCAGCGGCTTTCTGGATGACTCATACTGGCACCGTACCTACTGGGTTTACGGACGCAGCTTCGCCGGCGGCCACGCTGGCTACTACCAGGCGGGCAAGTTTGCGCCTGCCGGCCGTCTCTTGGTGTTCGATGACTCTACTGTCTATGGTTTCGGGCGCAAAGCAAAGTACTACCGTTGGACCACTCCCATTGAGCACCACCTTTTCGCCGATGACAAGGACATCCCGCGCAGTCTCGCACCGGCGAGCAAGGCCGCTAAAAGTCCCGGTGGACCGTGGATTTCCATCGAAAACTCAAAGAGCTTAAATCCTGTTGGCAAGCCTCTGGTTGTGGAAGCCTGGGTCAAGGCCGAAAAGCGTAACGGTGTGGTACTGGCCCGCGGTGGCCCCTCACATGGCTACGCCCTCCTCATACGGGCCGGCCAGCCGCAATTCGTGGTTCGCGCGGACCAGAAGGTAAGCATCGTGAGCGCGAAGCGAAAAGTCGTAGGCAAGTGGGTGCATCTGGCGGGTATGCTGACGGCTGATAAAAAACTCAAGATATACATAGATGGAAAACTTACCGCAACAGCCGAGGCGAAAAGGCTGATTGGGTCCGACCCGGCCCAGGCTATGCAGATTGGCGCTGATGGCGATTCCGCCGTGGGTGACTACACTTCTCCCTTGCCTTTCACAGGGTTAATCGATGAGGTGCGCGTCTACTACGGCACGGTGACCGATGAGGAAATCGCCACGCACAGTACTGCACCGGGCAAGGCCGCAGCGAAGGATGCCAGGCTCGTCCTGTGCATGACTTTCGATAAAGGAAAGGCCACAGATGAATCCGGCAGCGAGAACCACGGAAAAGCAGGTAAACTGAAGACAGAAAAAGGACGGTTTGGCAGTGCGATGAAGTTCACCGGTGCCGGCGCCAATAGGCGTTCGTCCCCGTCATTCCAGCACCGCTGGACCCGGGACCTGCCGATGTTCGTCCACGCAATGGTCCTCGCGGATAAGACTCTGTTCATCGCCGGCCCGCCGGACATGATCGATGAAGACCAGATATCCAAAAGCCTCGATGTTCCAGGCGTTGACAGTAAGCTTCGCGAACAGAACGCGGCACTTGACGGACATAAGGGCGCTTTGCTGCGTGTTGTTTCGGCTTCGGATGGTAAGAAACTCACCGAATACAAACTCGAAAGTGTGCCGGTTTGGGACAGTATGGCCGCATCGAACGGTCGACTGTATCTTGCGACCAAGAACGGCAAGGTGCTATGTTTTGCCGGGAACGAGTAGTTGGGGCCGGAGGGAGAAGTCAGATGGTCTGTAACAACAATGTGCCTTCAAGCCTGAGTCCGTCGTACCTCTGGCAGATTCTTAACTCGGAAAAACACAAAAAAAAGTTGTACCGTGCGACAATTCCAGTTAGTATAATGTCTCCAATACCCGGCAAGTTTATTTGCAAAATAATAACAAATATTTGAGCATATTTTTAACATAGGAGGAGTTCAGTTATGTCAAAAAGAGCTTTTTCACCAGGTCTTCTTCTTTTAACAATCCTTTGCTTACTTCTTCCTGCGGATGTTTTCTCACAGCAGCGACCAAAGAAGAAAATCATCGAGTATGGCTGGGACGTCCCTTACCCGGATTTCGTACGGGACAACATCCGCCAAATGGAAAAACGGCCCTTTGAGGGCATCATCTTTCGTACCAAAGGCTTTGACCACATCTTTGACACTCGTCCCTGGAAGCAGGACAAACTTCAGCCGCAGTTGGATACGCTTGCCCAAATCAAATGGAAGAAATTCACAGACAATTTTCTCACGCTCTATGCTGCCAGCAAATGGAAAATGGATTGGTTCAATGATGAGCAATGGAACGTCATCTTCGAAAATATGAAGTTGTTCTCTCTGGCGGTCCGTTCCGGCAACTGTGTTGGAGTCTGCTTTGACCCGGAACCATACGACACCGATCCGTGGGTATATCCCGGCCCCTATAAAGACAAGTCGTTTGACCAGGTCTGCGAACAAGCCCGCCGGCGAGGCCGGCAATTCATCATCGCCCTGCAGGAACACATGCCCGAGATAAGGGTATTGAGCCTCTTTCAACTGGGTCTTTTTGGCCACATCGTTGACGAACCAGACACCAGGATTCGCCGGGAAAAGCTGCGAAAGCAGTGGATGCCCTTGCTGCCCGCCTTTTGTATCGGCATGCTCGAAGGCGCAGCACCCGGAACCATTCTCATCGATGGCAATGAGTCGGCTTACTATTATGAAAGCCCTCATAAATTTTACCAGGATTATCATCTCATCCGCCAGCGTGCCCAGATCCTGGTCCCGAAAGAGCTGCGAAAAAAATATAACAGCCAGGTGCAGGCGGGCATGGCACTCTATATAGACCAGGCACTTGGAAAGCGAACAGTAAAAACCATAAGTCAATCCATGACCCGCGAGCAGCAGCTAAAATTCTTCGAGCATAATGTGTATTACGCTCTGACCACCTCGGATGAATACGTCTGGTGCTATAGTGAAAGGATGAATTGGTGGCTGCCGCCGGAGAAACTCAAAAAGGACCGCATTCTACCGCCGGGTGTTGTGCAGGCTCTCATCTCCGCCAGGCAAAAGCACGAGCAGGGAAAACCCTTGGGTTACGACATCAAAGATATGGTCGAAGCCGCCCGCCAAAAAAAGAAATAAGGATTGATATTACCTGTCGCCTCATCTTCTCTGGACATGGTTCTGGTTTTCAGCCTTTTGCTTCGGCACAGGGATTGTAACATACTACTTAGCCCGGCCCTCCCCCCGTAGTCCTGAAGCTCCAAACTGTACCGCCCGTTTGTCCCCAGCCATTGACCGCATCGATACGCCAGTAGTACGTAATACCAGAACCCATCATGCCGGGATCGAATATAGTCTCAGTCTGGTTGCCTTGGAACGCAAGCGGACTGCTCATGCCGAAGTAAACATCATATGATGTAGCATCTGCACCGGCCGCCCAGCTTAAATCTGCGGTTGTACTGACACCTGTTGCCCCATTGGACGGATTCGGATTACTCGCCCGGCTGGGTAGTGGTGGTATCTTCGTTCCTGTCAGCCAGTGCTTAACGAAAACGCCCACGTCGTTAAAGTCCACAACACCGTCACCAAAAGGTTGTGGGCTAATATCAACTGATGATTCATCCTGAGACAAGTATTGAGCAAATATCGAAAAATCTTTGAAGTTCACTTTTCCGTCACCACTGAAGTCAATATCTCGAACCACCGGCACCTTCCACAGTTCTATGCCGTCGCCGGTCCCCAAATTGCGTGAATACTGCTTGTCTATCGGATTGTTCCAGTGCTCATGTACCCCCAGACTGGCCAGTCGTGTCCCGTCCCTTTCAGGGTCGTAAAACGTCAGCGAGCAAGGATCATCCGCAAGTGCCGCTTCGTGGAGGTAGTCATCGGTTCCCGCGTGGGCGGGACCACCGGGTTCGGGCCATTCCGCGATGAGAAAGTCAAAAGCCACAGAGTCGATCGCCACCGGATCCTGTGAGGCAAAAATGCTCGAACACCAATCATTATTGAAGGGTTCCATCTGCCATTTCTTCGGCAAATTTTCGGGGTAGCTCGTGGCGTGCTTACCCGTATACAACCCGTCAATAAGGCAAAGTAGCGTTTTGCCGCCTACATCGCGATGCCCCATCAAATCGACCATATTTCTATAGCTGCCGCTCGCCGGAACATTAAATGGGGTATCCGAGTGCATATCATAATATCCGCCGGCAGCAGGTCCTCTAAGGGACCCATAATGGTTCTTTGCACAAACAGTGATTCCCGCCTGGTTGTAGTGGCCCTTGAAAGAGGCAAGATTGATAAAGTACTCCGCATCAACATATGATTGCAGCACATAATCCTGGGTCCTTCCATCAGCCTTCGAAGTGCTCCAGTAAAACGGAACACTGGAAGTCTGGATTTCAGTTCGGCCATAGTTCCCATGATAATCCAGATAACGAACATTCGGAAAATCGGGTTGAATCATATCATAGAACTCATGACACCACATGCAAATCGGGTCACCAACAGTAATATCCGATTCGGCTACACCTACAACGTTAACAAGTTGATCCAGCAGGGCATGAATTATATGGGGCGAGCATATCGCATAATCAGGCGTATGATGGGCAAGGCAGGGATCGTTGTTCGACAAGGCTATCATATCCACAAAATTCACCTTAATCATAACCTGCTCACTGCTGCTGTATCCCACATCCCCCCTGCCCTGCTCTTGATTAAAATGCCGGAAAATACGGTCCCAGGCCTCACAGAGATCCGGCTCCCCGGCTACTGCACAGACCGCTTGCTGCATCATCGAATCAACCACATTCTGGTCCGTATGTTCGTCCTGCCACCAGTACTCTCCCGTACCGGGCCCCTCCCAGTCCGTTGAATTCGGGTCATGTACCCACACAACTCGGCCGGGATGGATCCCTCTGTCAATTCCTACAGGCTCATTGACAGGATGCGGGTCGGCAGCCACTGCTTCTTTCTCTGCGGTCAGGGTCAGTGAAACAAATACACAGCCGATACTCACCACTAAACACAAGATACCGATGAGGTAGCGTGAACGT
>JBARPZ010000491.1:0-8277 GCA_049643445.1 Sedimentisphaerales bacterium | reverse complement strand
GGCCGGCGTATCAAGCTCCATCCGGACGACTATTACGCTCTGGGCGGCGAGCGAGGTGGTATTGATGAACGCTGGTTTGCATCGACCACCCCGGCCGACAACGGCCCTTTGACCTCGCCGAATGAGGGCCTGAGCTTTATTGTCTTGGATGACAATGGAAAGACCGAAAAAGTCTTGCTCTCAGATGCTATTGATGAGCTCAAGGGCCAAATTATCGGTGACAGATTATGGAACGAACACAAACGCTGGCCGATGTACTCCAAGTTCTTCGATAACAAGGGAGCTCTGCCGCACCATATTCATCATCGCGATGAGCATGCGGCGCTGACCGGCCAGTTGGGAAAGCCCGAAGCCTATTATTTCCCGCCACAGGCGAACAACCACGGCGGCGATTTCCCTTATACCTTCTTCGGACTCAATCCCGGTGTGACGAAGGATCAGGTCCTCAAGGCCCTCAAGGATGCGGCAGAGGGAAGAGACAACACGATTACGAGTCTCTCGGCCGCTTATCGTCTCGATGTCGGAACCGGCTGGGATGTCCCGCCCGGCGTCCTGCACGCACCGGGCAGCCTTTGCACATACGAGCCGCAGAAGGCCTCGGACGTCTTTGCAATGTATGAGAATATCACTCACGATCAGGTTGTGCCGAAGGAACTGCTCTGGAAGGATACGCCGAAGGACAAGGAAGGGGACGTGGAATGGCTCCTGAGTATAATCGACTGGGACCTCAACGTCGATCCGAATTTTGCTCAGAACCGCTTCATGGCGCCCAAGCCCGTCCGGCCGGTTAAGGAGATGGAAACTGAAGGCTATATCGAAAACTGGATTTGTTACAAGTCAACCACCTTCAGCGCCAAAGAACTTACGATCCTGCCCGGCCAAACGGTAACCATCAAGGATAGCGCCTGCTACGGATTTATTACGATGCAGGGACACGGCAAGGTGGGTGTGTTGGATATAGAGACACCCTCGCTTATAAGATATGGCCAATTGACCCACGATGAGTACTTTGTCAGCGAAGCAGCAGCCAAAGAAGGAGTTACTATCACAAATCCTTCAAAGACCGATCCCATCGTAATGCTCAAGCACTTTGGCCCGGACAACCCGGATTTAAAATTATAGTAACTGTTGGGTTCCCATCCTGATTCAGTCAGGATGGGAATCCTTTATTACACATCGCACAGAACGACGGCTTCTCTAAGGCCCTGGAGCGGGTCGCGGGTAGGAATAAACTCCTGGCCGACATAACCTTTGTAACCGGTCTTGACAATCTCTTCCATGATGGCCCTGTAGTTTATCTCCTGCGTGTCGTCGAGTTCATTTCGGCCGGGATTGCCCGCTGTATGATAATGCCCGATATAATCCTTGTACTGCCGGATGCGCCTGATGACATCACCGTCCATAACCTGCACGTGGTAGATATCGAACAGTAGCTTCATCCGCGGCGAGCCGACCTTCTTGATAATCTCAATACAGTAATCGGTATGGTCGCCCTGGTAGCCGGGGTGGCCCTTCATCTCGACCGCCACTCGGCTGTTGAGGATTTCCAGGCAGATATTTACCTTCTTTCTTTCCGCATAGCCTATAATCTTCTTGAAGCCATTGACGCAGTTCTTCAGTCCAACATCATCCGGGATGTCCTCGCGAAAACCGGTAAACGTGATTACGTTCGGGAAATTGAAATCGGCGCAAGCATTGATGGCCTTCTTTAGATTCGCTATACATTCATCGTGATACTTGGGATTGTTGAAACCCTTGACAAAAGGTGGGTCGGGCATGCCACTGTTTGCGATAGCGCACTTCAGGCCGTACTTCTTGAGCGTCGGCCAGTGCTCCGGATTGATCAACTCAATGCTCTTGCACCCAAGCTGCCTGGCAATCTGGCAGGTCTTCTCAATGTCCCAGTACTCCGCAAAGCACCAGTATACAATCGACTGGTTAATGCGTCCCCTGGTAACGGCCTTTTCCGTACCCTTGTCGAAGCTGGCGCAGGATGAAAGCGACAGCGCAGCGGCACCGGCTACCCCTGCCCCAGCCGCCATCCGAAGCATATCCCGCCGGTTGATACCGCCACGTATTTGGCCATCTGACTGCATATTTCCACTCATCTTGTATTCCTTTCTGTTCAACAGAGTTTAGTTATTTTTTTTTGGCTCGTCTGCACGGTTACTTTAACCGCGTGATGTATAATGATAGAAGTTTAAGCGCCGAGGTCAAGACTAAACTATGACGTCGCAGCCCTCACAACTTATATCCCCCAACTCGTGGTTCATCGCGAGTCTCCCCTCCTCACAGTTGATATGACAAATATGGCAGCGGCTGTTGCCGGCTCCTTTATCGCTCACCGTCGAACGGTCTTCTATGCGACCGCCATTCTCGAATTGTAGCGAATCTTCCTGTCCGATTTCCTGCTTACGCGCCGTAGCCGCAACGGCCACTGCCGTTAATACAAATATTCACAAGCAATGTTTCAATACTAATAATCCGTTATTAGACGCCGGTTTCTATACGTACTCCCAGTCCTTCAGCCACTGACGGTGGGCCGGCAGATTGGCCCATGCCTCATCCATCGCCTGCTCCAGCTCTTTGGCCTCGGCTACGTCAAGCTCGCGACGCTCTTTGATGGCCTTGACTACATTGTCCACCTGGTGCTCGTTTATCATACCTGGAATAGGCGCTGTAATCGCATCAGTAGCCAGGATATAACGGATTGCCAAACGTGCCCGCCGGTCGTCTTCCTCTGCTTGGGGACTATTCGGCGAACTATCGCCCTTAAACAGAGAGGTGCCCGCAAAAGGCTTGATACCGAAAACGCCCATGTCGTGCTTCTTTACTGCGTCGAATACGCTATCTTTCGGCCGAACCTTGCTCTTGGCGGTATAAGGCGTTACGACAACTTGAAATACGGTCGGGTAGGTCTCTATCATCGATTTGATATGCGGACGGTCGTGGGAGGACGCGCCCGTAAAGCGGACCTTACCCTGCTGCCTCGCCTTTTCGAGAGCGCCTATCATCTCATCAACTTCGCCCTCGGTGTGTTTGCCGCTTTGCTCGTGCATAGTAATTCGCCATAAGTCCACGTAGTCGAGTTTAGCCTTGAGCATACCCTGGTCCAGCGTTCCGAGCAGCGCCTTGGTCGTGCGGAACCTGCCGTTCCTCATTTCCTCCTGGTACCATGAGAAACCGAGGAACATTGCATCACGTCTTCCTCTAAGCGCCTCTGCATAGGCTATACACTCCTGCTTCGTGCAGGCGTCGATATAATTGATGCCCGATTCGATGCACCGGGTAACAACATCGCGACGGTTCTTCTTAAAGCCATCGCTGTCCAGGTCAGCACTCAACCAGCCTCCGCCTTTGAACACACCCGGCACCATCTTGTCGACACGCTTCCAGTGTCCACCAAGGCACGCAGCCGAGACCCAAAGCCCGGTTTTACCGAGCCGCCGATACTCCATCTCAGGATTATAACTTCGCGTTTTCCTGACCACCGCACCAGCCTCACCGGCCCGTGCAATTTGGCTTCCAGCAGCACCTACAGCCAGACCCGCTGCAGCCATCGCACCGTCGCGCATAAATTCACGCCGGTTCAGATTATTTGCTTTACCTTTTTGCTGTTTGTCTTTCATACATATCTCCTTAAAACTAATGCTTGATTACAGTTTTGATTACAAGATTATATTTAATGATCCAAGTCCAACTTCTCATAGCACGTCTTTAGGTAATCCCGTGACTTGGCCAGATTCGCCACCATCACGTCCACTTCCGGATGCCCGTGCATAAATGGATTAACATATCCACGGTATCGGATATCCGCCAGCGCCCGCATCCAGGGCGTCATATCCGTCGGACCGATACCCGGAAGTTGTTTTGAGTTCCCATAGTGTTGCCAGGCGTAGAAGAACAAAAGCTGCTTGCCACAGATGCGGATTGCCTCCGGCACAGAAACCTTGAGCGTCTGGATGTGATACGGAGCCATCGCAATGCCTAATCTCCGCGACGTGTTAATGTCAACAAACGCCTTGAGCGAATCGAGCGAGTTGAGCAGCGCATTGCCGTGGTTTTCTATCGCCAGATACGAGTTATATTTCTCAGCCAGCTCGACCTGAGGCTTTAGCCTTTCGATAAACTGTCTCATCCGCCCGGTCAGTTCCTCCGGCTTGCAGGGTCCCGCACCACCCTGGATGGCCACACCCCCGCCGGCCTTGCCTAATAGCTCCGCATAACGTCCATACCCGCCCCGGTAGACTGAAAACGCGAACAGTTTCAGCTTGTTCTTCGCCAGCAGCTTTTTCAGGCCCTCTGCTTCCAGCCGTTTGGCCACGTCATCGAGATGTGGACAGCCCTCGTGCGCCGACCAGATGTCAATCGCCTCGAATCCTAATTTCGCTATCCGCTCACACGCCTGCTCGATGGGAAGCTGCATAAAATGGATCGACGAGGTTGACAGTTTCATCCGCCACTTTTTCCTGGCGGCTTTCCGTGCCAACGCCGGCAAAACCGGTGATGTAATCCCAGCCGCCGCGCCCGCGCCTATAACTTTTAGAAAGCCACGACGCGTGAAACTAACTGCACCTATCTTTCTTCCCTCCTTGCTAATAGCAGACATATTAATTTTCATACGCCCTTCAGCCGTTTCTTAACAATTGAGTATAAACAAGTGATTATGCACGTTCCTCTCGTTTTGTCAAGCGGTTTTTATAGAATATTCGGGCCTAAAAAGACCTTTCAAACACATTTGCCAATTACGAAATTAAAGTCTAAAGTAGACTACAAGATTAGGGTCACTGTGATAGGAAAGGTCTTTTCTTTCCCAAATTGTCTTGTCGTAATCTTGTTCCGGCCATCGGGTTTTGGCAATCCGAAGTAGTGCCAATCCTACAGAAAATGCTGGCACTCCCTCGATTACTATGACTGAGGGCGGTGTCTCCTTCAACATCTCCTTGAATGCTTCTGCATCTAACGTATTGGTAACCTCACGCTTCGAGGCCGACAGTGCGCTGGCAATTTTGCAGCCTTCCCATCCAGCCGATAGTTCAGAATAAATGTCGCATCCACTTTCAAGAGCATAAAGAGGCGCAAGTGTAACTACCAACTTTGGTTCTTTGCTCTTTTGGGCTATTTCCTCGGATATCTCATGCACCTTCATAGGAACCCAACTTTGGGGGCGGAGTATCCTCGATATCCTACGCAGCAGAAATGGCTGAGAAGCGGCTTGCGAAAAGGCACAGGCAATTACTACAATCGAGATTGTCCTAAAAAGCCTATGTGGGCTGCCGCTCGCTCCAAGCCTTCTCAGATACAGCAGAGGATACGCAAAGCTGATTATCATAAAAGGAATCAATATTACAAAGTTTTCATACAGATATTCCGGAACGCATAGAGTGATTATCAAAAATATCACCGGCACTAAAATAGCAAGTACCGCATTTCTCAGATTCGATAGCTCTAACTTTCTCCGACCCAGTATAATCAGCACAACAAGACAAATGGCAACCAGAAAAGGAAAAACGCCGCGCTGCTCTGTAAAGTCGGTTAGTATTTCTGCAAATTTGTCATACAGCGTTGTCCCCATCATCAACTGCATTCTGCGTATAAATTGCATCTTTAACATAGGCATCTCAAAAACGTTTATAAAGAAAGCGTGAGGTGCTCGGACCATCGTCCATACAGGCAAAATCAAAGTTATCAATGGAGCAATGAGAAAAGGCAGCACAGTCTTAAGCTTTTGCTTGCCTGATTCTGCACGTTGGATTAAAAGCATCACAAAAAATAACAGTTGAACGAAAATCGATGCCAAGTACATACAGGTTGCTAATGTAAGCAGGGCACTCATGATCCCAATTCGCAAATACCGCGACCTCCGCTTAAAATCAATAGATGCAAACAACCAGAATGACACCAAAATGCACAATATCATAAAATCCTGGTTCAAGGCAAAACCAATGACCCTATCGACATGATAATTGAACACACACAGGACAGCCATAGCCATACCCAACAGCAGGCCCGTGACAGGAAAAGGGGCAAACACACGCTGGAATATGCCAATGATGGATATCACAATGAGTATGTCACATACGACTGTGAGCATCCTACCGGCAAGCAGATAGTGCGTTGTGTTAAAGACCTTAAATATTGCCGCACAAAGGAAGGGATGATATGGCATTTGAGCTACACAGGCAAAATCTCTGTAAATCATTTTGCCCTGTGTCAGCAGAACACCGGCGGCACACGAAGCATGCTCAGCATCAACAACAGGCTTGGCCATACTGCTCATAAAGATTACAAGCGAAAGAACAACTAATAGCAGGCAGGCTAAGGCCTTAACTAACCTTAATAAATTCTTATTGTCCGAATTCAAACCTGTACTCCGCTATTATTCTGTCATTAACACCACCTCCAAACCAAAAGCCGCACTATTATACACATTAAAGATAATTATTTCAAAACAATTAAAATAAAACCTCCCGTACTAATCTGGCGCATTTAGCTGCGTTACAGAAGAAACTTATTGAAATACCGCTTCTTTTATGAAATAATAAGTCACCATATGAAAACTCAAATGAAAAAAATATTGATTGCGCTCGTATTTAGCCTCTGCCTTGCCACTTTCGCGAAAGCAAATTTGACAAAGCGCATTAACGCTATTATCAGCCAGCCTTCTCTGAAAAACGTCCAATTTTCCATACATATCGTAAAGGCTGATTCAGGCAGGACAGTGTATAGCCATAATTCAAAAGAGGCGCTGGTGCCGGCCTCGAATATGAAAATAATTACCTCCGCAGCCGCCCTTAAATTCTTAGGCGCAGATTACAAATATAAAACCAAAGTCGGGTTTTGTAACGATACGCTCGTGGCAATAGGGAGTGGTGACCCGCTGTTGGGCGACAAAGTTACGGATGATAAATATGGGCGAAAGGATGGCTGGATATTTCAAGATATAATAGCTGCATTAAAGCGAAAACGCATAACAACCATCGAGGATATTATTGTTGATAGCGGCGTATTTGATGACCAGCGTGTCCATCCAGGCTGGCCAAAGAAAGAATTGAACAAACCATACGCCTGTGAAGTGAGCGGCTTAAATTTTAACGGCAATTGTATAGACATCTCCGCTAAAAAAATAGGTAAAAGAGTGGTTGTCTCCATCGAGCCGCAAACCGCTTTCATAAAGAGACACAATAAGGTCATACCAATTTCAAAAGGAACAAGTACGATTGGCTCGTACCGCAATCGCCAGCCAAATACGATTGTCGTTCACGGAAAATGTAAAAGCAATATCGGTCCCTTTGCTGTCGCTATTGAAAGGCCTGCCGCGTTTTTCGGATTCTTATTGGCAGAAAATTTAGCTAAAGCCGGCATAAAAACAAAAGGCGAGCTTATAGAAAAAGCTGTCAGCGAGGACTGCAATGTCACCGTGCTGACCGAACACAGCACACCAATAGCTGAATGTCTGGCCCGTTGTAATAAGGACAGCTTCGGATTGGCGGCAGAAGCGCTTTTCAAAACCATCGCCGCCAACAGCAGCATTACCAATAAGAACGGCAGTTGGGCGGCGGGGCGACAGATTATCTCTCGCTACTTATCTGCACTTGGCATCGATAGAAGTCAATTTTATATCGCTGACGGCAGTGGATTGAGCAGACAGAACGAGCTTAGCTCATATGCGATAACCAAAGTCTTATCGGACGTATACAAAGGCAGAGATTGGCCCCTTTACAAGGCTTCGCTCGCGGTAGGGGGGGGGGACGGCACAATTAGCAAATATTTCCAAGAGCAAAAATACAAGGGCAAAATCGTCGGCAAGACCGGATACATAGCGGGCGTCAAGGCTCTCTCAGGAGTTTGCACCACACCCGCAGGCGATTACTTATTTTCCATTCTCGCGAACAAAACCAACGGCACAACACGCACTGCAATAAACAACATAGCAAAAGCAATTATTGATACGGAACATCAGTAAATATCCTTATTCGCGGGCGGATTCGTTAATTGTAATTTGAAGGAGCCTATGATGGACATTTCAAGACGCGATTTGGTTTTCAAGGGCGTGGGGATGGCTGCATGTGCCCCCATAGGCGCATTCGGCCCCAACCCGGCAAAAGCAGAAACCGCAGGAGAAGAAGGAGCGAAAATGTTTTTCAAATTATATCCTGTCGGCAGGGTACAGAAGAAGGACAAGTCAGTAAAGCTGCGGATTTTTGACAAGTACGCAGATGCGCTCAAAGGGCTGGATGGTTTTTCACACGTGTGGGTCCTTTATTGGTTTGACAA
>JBARPZ010000490.1:0-4738 GCA_049643445.1 Sedimentisphaerales bacterium | reverse complement strand
GTCCCACTATATGGAACGCCGACTTTACAACCGAAAGGGCTAATTCAAATTACGGCAATCCGTACTTGTTTACCGGCCGAAGAGTGGATATACTCGATTCCGGCTCTCTAAAAATTCAATACAACAGCACGGGGTCCCCAAACGCTTTATTTCGCGTTTGGGGGGCAAATTGATACTACGACTACTACACAGGAAGATGGTTAACTCACGACCCACTGGGTTATGTGGATGGACTTAACCTTTATGAATATGTCAAGAGCAATCCATTACACTTTGTTGATTTTCTGGGCCTTGGAGTATATATAGTAGGAGATGATGAGCCTGAATGGCCTGAATTCCATCGCAGGGCTGTCCAAAGGATCGAGGAAACTTATAGCATATGGCCTCGTACTTTGGAAAATATAATGGAAAGACTTCGTATTCATCTTAAGGTAATAGCCGCGATTAACTTCGGTCCCTTTTTTGGGTTCAGGCGTGCTGCGGATTTCCTCTCTCACTACGAGGGTAATACTGGTGATACTTATACGACTCCACGATTCAACTATGAAGACCTTATTTCTGAAGATTGGGGGGCTAGAAGGCATCTTGAAGGAGAGTTAAATGACGCTCTCCAAGCTGCTGAGGAAACGTGCCCATCATCAATTGTTACTGTTGATTATGTTAGAGGTGGTACAGGTACTACAGATTGGGGAAACGCTATTGGACATTATATAACATGGGCAAGAGGCAATAAAATCAAATGCGGAAATGGGAGATATCGTATGGAATGGACCATAACTTTGCGCGATGTATACGATTGGGAGTTGTTCTTGATGCATGGCTTTTACAACCTTTCCCACGATGACCTTGCACGCATGCACAGGTATGGTGATATGAAATTTTTTGTTGTAACCGATTCGTGTCGAGTTAAAGTTGAATGGGAACAGGGGCAGAGGGTTGGTTCTGGAGCTAGATATACAATTTTACGTTAATAATGAGGATCAAGACAAATGATAAAAAAAATATTATTTGTTAGTACGGTCTTAGTCATTATCTTTTTTGTAGTTTTAATCGTATCGCCTTTTTTTATAAAGGAGGAAGATCGGTGGCCCTTGCCTCCTCCTCTTACAGCCAATGAAATCAAGATAATAGCATCATGTTATGATGTAAACTTCCCTGTAAGTACTAGCAGTATAAATTCTTTTTTCCAGAATAAGCACTTATGTCATCTTTGGTGTAAGATCGAGTTTGACGAAGCAGATTTGGAAAATTTTATGGCCGGTAGATCATGGATACCGCCAAGCAAATTCAGTAAAAGCAAAATAAACAAATATATGATCGCTCCCTTACGTCTCTACTACAATTCTTGGGCTTGCGGGGGAGGTGAAAACCTCGCATGGTGGGAACCTAAAAAAGGGCGCCTAAAGTGGATAAGCGAGAAAAACGAGAATGGAACTAACATATTCAAGACAATCATATTTGTGCAAGAAGGTGAAAACACAAGTTGCTTGGCGTATCTGTGCAGAATTAGTTCTGCTGAGAGATTTCCTAACAAAATATTCAAAATATTTCGCCTAAACCAACCCAATTGGGATCTCAGAGAATATATACTATATGTGTCTGAAAACCGATCAAAAAATGAAAAATAGGAAAGATAAGGACAGTTAAGAATGGCATTTCTTTAAGGTGGTAAAGATCCTCGTTTATAGCAATTATATCGATGAAGTCCTGTTTAGGCCGCTCTATATCTACTATGTCCATGACCACCTATACAGCCCGGTAGCCCTTGTTTTACAAACCGGAACCGTCCTCGAACGCTACGAATACGATGCTTATGGCAACTGCCATGTTCTGGAGCCAAACTTCGCCCCCGATTCTGACGGCCAGTCTGATTACGCCAATCCTTACTTGTTTACCGGCCGAAGAGTGGATATACTCGATTCCGGCTCTCTGAAAATTCAATACAACAGAAACCGCTACTACGACTACTACACTGGAAGATGGCTGACTCAAGACCCGAGCAATTACGTTGATAGTATGAATTTGTATGAGTATTGTGCCAGTAATCCATTCGTGGGGGCCGATCCTTGGGGATTATTAGCTATTTCACTATTTCCTCCTTTACCTATTCGTATTCGCGTCCCTACTCCTGTTCCTATCCCTATAACTATTCGTTTACCAAGACCAACTGAATTGATTGAGGAGATAGCAACTAAAGCACTTATGTATAGATTTGCACGAACAGTCCTCATTAAAGATGAACACTGGAGAGATCTCCTTGATGCGTGGTATCATGAGGAACCACCTCCGACAGTATTCCATAGGGGTTTTGGATGGGCAACCTGTAGAGATATTGCATGGAACGCTGGTTTCAGGGCATTATTAGAGTGTTGGGTTGCAAAGAACTATGGCTGCAATCATGACGTTCCAGAAAGAGGCAAACATTTCAAAATAAATAAGCATACCTTTTTTTGGCACTATTATTACCCACATTCGAGTGTACCTGGTGGCTCTGCTGCTTACACATCCGCTACGAACTTCTTAGGTTCCTACACGGCACAAATGACGGTTAAGAAAGAAGGGCCCTGTTTTCTCGATATAAAGGTTGCAGTTAAAAATGATACAACTTGGCGTTCAGCTAGCAGAACGCTTAGAATGTGGCCCTTTCCCAGGCTTATACCGAGTTATCCGGCGCATGAGCGGAAAGAAGGTCCGTATTGGCCAAGCACAGGAGGAAGAATGGTTCAACGATACGCATTTCGGCTTAAGAGGGTGCCGATTACTAAAAATTGTTCTTTAATTGATTAATTAGTTGTGTGATAATTTTTTAGGTAAGTTATGTCCGTAATTGGGAGCAAACCATGAAACATAACAATCAAAAGTATATTCTTGTATTTCTTACTATTTGTATGGTTTTCTCTGGTTGCAGAAAAAGCGACTGGTCAACAGATCCACCGCCAGCGGAAAAGATTGCAGCAACTAACAAGGTCAGAAGTGAACTCGGTATTCGACAGATAAAAGAGAACTGGATTTTCTACGGACGTCGTTCTGGTAATGAGGGATGGAAAGATGAAAATGGGAACAGTTGTAAGGATGTTATGTATGATAAAAACTATGAGAAAATCCTAAGCGAAGCAGATTATTATTATAGCGGCCGCCTTTTTCCAACTCCAGATCCGGATACTTTTTTAGATACTAGTTTAGTTGATGAAAATCTCCAGATTGTCTATGATTATCGGATAAAGCGTTTTGGCATTGTTGTTGCTACAGACAATGAAGATATTCAGTCAATGGAAGATAAGCTGTCAGATACAACGCCTGATAATGTTGCGATCAATGGTTTCATGGGTCGAACAAATAAAGATACTCTAGAGGTTGCCGACAAGATACTCAAAATGTGGGGATTGGAACGTCTATGAGAATCATAATTAAAAAGTCACTACAGATTCTAAAACAACTCTCTTGATCCATAATACATATGTGGGTAAAGAATTAAAGTTTACTCTCAAAAAAAAACCCATTCGGATTTCGGTTTAATTGTTAATATGAAAAGAAATCAGTTAATTTTTTTATTTGCTTTTGTTCTTTTTGTTCCGATCGGTCTACAGCAATTGGCTTCGGCTGCAGAAGGGCTTTGGCCAGGGATTTCTTTTGAAAAAACGGTTTGTGATTTAGGCGAGGTAGGGCAGGGTACGAAAAATGAATGCGAGTTTAGATTCACAAATACCGGCCGGGGCCTGTTAAAAATAGGAAATATCAGCCGCACCTGCGGCTGCACAGTCTTCCAGCTCGATAAGAAAGAATACGCCCCAAACGAAACGGGAACAATAAAAGTAAGCTACACAGCAGGCAAATCCATCGGAACAAAAAACCTTCGTAAATCCACGTTAATCTGCGTCTAATTTATCTTAGCCTTTTTGTGCTAATATTTTTTCATAAAAGTTCGTTATTTTTTGAACATTTAACGGAAGTATGGTATAATACTAACAGCCATTGAGAATTGAGCCTGCCCCGCCTGTCCCGTGGGATAGCGTAGCGTTATTCCACTGGGGTGAGATAGCGAAGCGTTATCTAACCGGGGAATGTAAAATTGGGGAATTTGAAGTAAGAAGTCAGCAGCTAATTACCTATAACCATTTACCAATCATGAGCATCGAGAATCCATCTTTAGTTCACTTAAGGCACTTTAGCTCACTCTTAACTAACGAAATACGAAGTACGAAAGATTACGTACGAAAAATAAAACTTTTTATGCAAAACAAAGCCAATTTCCGAAAAGTCAAGTTGAACGTAAATAAAGTATTAACAAAGGATTATGAACAATTGGACACTTGGTCAATTGGGAAAAACGAACCCAAAACGAACCCAAACGAACCCAAAACAAACCCAATTTCAGCCAATAAAATGCCAAAACAAAGCCAATACAAACCCAAAACAAAGCCAATTTTTCAAGTTTCGCGCCAAACCGTCCACCGTTCGGCTTCAATATCAGCATTGGCGATTTCCGGGGATGTGGCCAGGCCGCTCCTGAAAAGGCAAGATTTGCCCGCTAAATGGAACAATGTCCGGGCTGGGTTGAAATCAGAAAATTATTGCTGCATAACCGACACTATCAGTGCTTGTAGTGCCCAACTTTCGAAGCATGACTTCATTGCTGTTAGTGTGTGCAAGCAGCATTCCCTTTGTCCTGCCGAGTTCCTTTGCGGCGGCTACTGTTGCTGCCGCTGCACCGGCCCCACAGGCGTTATAGTTCTCCGCG
>JBARPZ010000489.1:0-1858 GCA_049643445.1 Sedimentisphaerales bacterium | reverse complement strand
GCTTTGGCAAGAAAGAATAAAATGTATGTTCGGAGTTTCTGCCGTACATGATAAAAAACTCAAGTTTCTGCTGGAAGCGTTAGCTCCAGCCGCATAAAACATTAAAAAAGTGCGAAAGTTTACTATTAGTATGTCCCAACAATACCTTGGCCGCTTCTTTACCGAGGATGGAACGAGTTCCTGTAGCTGTAGTTCGTCGAAGGTCATAGGGGACAAAAACTTCAACACCTGTTCGTTCACATCCTCGCTTACACGCGGCACGCAAAGCGTGATGGTCATATTGCTTGCCAGGTTTGATCATGGGATGTTTTTTTCGATTAGTCCCTGGGCGGTTTCCACAGGTCAATGGTGTCTTACGATTGGCTGATTTTTTTTCAAGAAATTTCTGCACAGCCTCTTTTGGACTGAAGATATATCTTTTAGACTTAAAGTCCTTAATTCGGGATTTCAGAATTCTTTGACATTTTGATGTAAGTGGTATTACCTTGACACGTTCAAACCGTGTGGTTTTGTGTTGCCCAACAGGCGTCCGATCCCTGCCAGGAATATACAACCAACAATCGGGGTCATCAATCAAGATATCAAAGGGTCTCATATCACAAACTTCGTATGGGCGCATGGCTGTGTACCAGATGAGTTGTAGCATATCTCCAATCACACTATTCACGGCATTCACTACTTTCCAGAAATCTTCTTCTGTAATACGGCCACGCTTGGGATTATCAAGAGCTTTTGTATCTCCCATTCTTAGGGATTTAACTTCTTCCAAGCCTTGAACTTGCTCTGCTGTGATCAACTGACGCCCCATACCCCATTTCCATATTTTGCGAATCCAGTTTACGATATCATTTACACCTCGCCGGGTGTACCGCTTCTTTTTTTTGCCGGAAACGTATTTATATTCAACCAGAGCATTTTGTACATCATATAACTCATCTGGGCCAAAGTTACTAATAGGCCAAGAATGGTAAGGCCCAAGGAATTGTTTGGCCCTCTTAATAAATCTAAGGTCAGGATGTTCTTTGCTACTTCTGATGGATCGTATTGTTTTCTTTGCATAAACAAAATACTTGTCCAAGAGTTCACCAACAGTTATAATTTGGGATGGATTGATCATCTGTGCTATTGCATCATAAGGACTTTTAAAGGAGAGTACCTTTTGCGGTTGTCGCTCAAACAAATCGAGCCACTTACCAAATGTGGTGTAGATTTCACCCTTGGTGCGGTCTTCGGTAGTTCCGAAGCCAACGGTTGTTCTTTTCCCATTCGGCAGGTAAACGTCTGTGCAGAAGTATTTCCCTCTATAGATTCTCAGTTTAGGTTCCTTGCGTGTTCTGGCCATCGTATAATAACTCCTTACTGCATTCTCAATTCAATGGAAGTAGTATACCATGCTTTCACGCAGTATTCACGCAAAATAAGCAAAAAAATTAGGAATCAGAGGTTAAAATTTGAGGCCAAACGAAATCAGGCAAAATTCTGTGCCTTTTTAAGTGCTGTTATAGTAACTTGTTACAGTGCAATAGCAGCCTTTTTGAAGAAGAATTACAGATTGAAAAAGTAGTAGTGGGTGTGGATCACACCCGTGAGGTCACTGGTTCGAATCCAGTATCGCCCATTAGACTGCGGATATCCGCCCATGACGCAATTATAATTGAGGCATATCCAGTGATACTTCTAAACTTTACTGCAAAGCTGTTTGCAAACCCCCAACAATTGGCTTGACAGAAAACTGTGAGAAACAACGAAAGGAGTTCAAAAGCATGAATCGATATCTTTGTATCGTTTTGGCCTGTGTGATAATTGGGATGTCCTTAACTGCCAAAGTGGCTGCAGAGCAGGAAGATACCTCACAAAA
>JBARPZ010000488.1:0-1632 GCA_049643445.1 Sedimentisphaerales bacterium | reverse complement strand
GTCCGGAGAAGCGACATGTTGGGTCTCTCCTGAGGCACTATCGTAACTGTCAATATACTCACATAACTCAAGACCTAGACTCGTAAGCCTAAAATTAGGTTTAGCGACTACACCACTTCGGTCACTATATCTTCTCCCGGTAATTAAGTGTTTTTTTATTAACTCATCTTCATATGTTTCTACCAGCGAAGCGTGCCCTAGCCCCGATTCCTTCGCAATAGCATCTAGCCATTGGTTAGCCCCACTGACATCAGGCATTGGTACCGACTTTGCTATCTTATAAGTGGTATTGAGGACAATGATCTCGCCAGAAGACATGCCGCGACATAATCGAAGAAACTGATAAGGAAGAAGACTATTACGATCAGAGGCTGTCTCCGTTGCGGCGACAAGAAAAATTCTCTTAAGCGTTTCAAACCTAATTTCATCTGGTGAATCTTTATCAAGAAACTCAAGCAGTTCTTGAAGGCAAGTATGATGTTGCTCTGTCTCTTGGTAGTCTTTAGGTATTCGACCTTTGTCGCAATAGTCTTTCCATTCGGCTAGGAATTTTGATAGAAATTGTCCTTTACGAAAAGACTGAAATATATGGCCAACTGAAAAAGCTAATTCCTTCCTATCGGAAGCTGCGATTCCTGTTATACCCTCCACAAGGCACGTAAGTGTATCCTTAATTATATCACCGGTATTCTTATTCCACTTAGAAATATTTCTCTTGTTCATGTCATGTCTCTACATATTAAAATAATAATATAAAACGTTTATCCGCCGCTCATTTGGCGGACTTTTTTGTTAATCAAACTGACTGAATCATTTCCAATGCAACCATGTTTGTAAATCAATGATAATAATTTCCGCTTCTGCTGATAAAATTATGTCCGGCCTTATCATAAAAAGCAAGAAAAAATTAAGAATCCCGCCGGCTTATTCATAAGCAGGCAGCGCCATGCTGCCCGGTGTTCTAAGGCAGGTTTCTATGATAAAGCCTGACCTGAGCGAAGCCTGCCCTGAGCAGAGCCGAATGGGTCGAATGGATCCGTGGTTTAAAATAGGTAAAAATTCCGTCGATTTTCAATCAAAAACGCTGATACCTCAGAACAAAAATCAAAATGTTCAAAAATTCTTTAACTTACTTTCCCAAATCGAGTTACGAGAATCACGAACCGATATTCGAGGTCTTTTTTCGCATCAAAAGTGCAGGTAGCTCCAATTATAGAGGGAGTGTTTTTCTACCCTCTGGCAATAAGAAGACAAATAACCATATTAACTAAATTAACCAATGTCGCAAATCCGCCGTCTTATGGCGGAAACCATGAACCATGAACTATGAACCATTTACAAGCATCGTGAATCCAACTTTAGCTCACTTTAGGCACTTTAGCTCACTCTTCACTCCCTCGCCCCTCTACATCTGTCGAGAACGCTCTACAAATCAGCTACTTTTTATGCAAAACAAACCCAATCTTGTCCGCCGTAGGCGGATTGCAAATGAACTTAAAATTGCTTGCCACAAAGTATTATGAGAATGAAACCGCCTTCATGCTCAAAAAAAACAAACCCAAACAAAGCCAAGGGATTAAAAAGGTCAGGAGCATTTT
Source organism: Sedimentisphaerales bacterium (assembly GCA_049643445.1). GTDB lineage: Bacteria > Planctomycetota > Phycisphaerae > Sedimentisphaerales > Anaerobacaceae > CS2-K091. The sequence goes on along the minus strand of JBARPZ010000488.1, from coordinate 34 downwards.
TCGACGTTTTCTCCTTGCCTACATTGCCCATACC
>JBARPZ010000487.1:0-19564 GCA_049643445.1 Sedimentisphaerales bacterium | reverse complement strand
ATGAAGTATTAACAAAGGATTATGTACAAATGGACACTTGGTCAATTAGGAAAACAAAGCCAATTCAAAGCCAATTCAAAGCCAATCAAAGCCAATTAAAGCCAATTCAAAGCCAATTAAAGCCAATAAAATGCCAAAACAAACCCAATTCAAACCCAAACAAACCCAATTTCAGAGCCAATATATGCTGCCGCGTATAACGATTAACTCCCGGCGTAATCCTCTCGTTCACTACACCGGCCAAATACAAGCTCCCAATGCGTACAACCGGGAAAAGGCCGGCAATAGAATAAATAGCATATCGCCTGTGGACCTATTGCATTCCACCGAACAAAGAGCTAAAATATGTACCGTTTTTCGTTATGACAGATTGAGTTTTACATAGTTTTCAGGAGCAGGTATGTCAGGTCATTCACACTGGGCGGGAATAAAATACAAAAAGGCGGCCATTGACGCCAAACGCGGCAAGGTATGGAGCAAGGTAGCTCGAATGATAATAGTTGCCGCCAAGGCCGGCGGCGGAGACCCGTCTGCTAATTTGACACTTCGATATGCAATCGACAAGGCCAAAGCATCAAATATGCCCAAAGATACAATTGAAAAAGCTATCAAAAAAGGAACCGGCGAGATAGAAGGAGTCAGCTATGAGGAGGTCCTCTATGAAGGCTACGGACCCTCTGGTGTGGCAATAATGGTGGAAGCACTAACGGACAACCGCAACCGGACAACTCCGGAAGTTAAGAGAATATTCGAAAAGCACGGCTGTTCGTTAGGTGCGACCGGATGCGTTCACTGGATGTTCACTAAGAAAGGCCTAATCACTGTCAATACGGCTGAGACGGACGAAGAGCAGCTTTTTGAAATCGCCCTTAACGCGGGCGCAGATGATATGCAAAATACAGGCGATGTGTACGAAATAACCTGTGACCCGGCTGCCTACGAGAAGCTAAAAGAAACCCTGAAAGAAAAAGAGATAGCAACTCAGGTCGCCGAAATTTCGATGGTGCCACTCAATACTGTCCCGGTCAATGATGCGGCAGCCGCCAGAAAAATAATTTCTCTCATGGAAGCCTTTGAAGACCACGACGACGTCCAAAACACATACGCCAACTTTGACATCCCTGACGAGATATTGAGCGAAATAGCTGCTAAGTAACGTGTAGGATTGTAAACGGACAGTAGTCAATGATTGAAGCATAGGAGGAACGATTCATGTGTACACATTGCACAAGGCGGCAGTTCATCGGGGCAGGTGCAGTGGGCGGAATGACGCTGGCGCTGGGTCACTTGACGGCCGCGAGTGACGTGTCAAGTTCGCTACCCGAGCCCGACTCAAAGATCCGGATCTGCGTGATCATTGCCGGCAAGCCGGCGGGCAACAGTTGGGGCCTTTCCGAAGCGGATATTGTGCCCATTATGAAGCGTCTAACCCTGGCCGAGAAAAACCTGGGCAACGTGGAGTTCGTCATCGGACAGGCGAGCAACGCCGAACAAACCACACAGTTGCTGGACAAGGCAGGCCCGGATGCCCCCGTGCTGGCAGTCAGCGCCGACATCTTCGGCCTGAGCAACTTCAATAGGGACAACGCGGTGATGCCCGCCATTTTCAAACAGGGACGACCGGTGGCCGTCTTTCATATGCCGATAATCGGTGGGCACGACTGGTGTCTGGTGAATCCGTGGCGCCAGGAGGGACATCGAATCACCCTGTTCAACAGCAGCGACTACGACGATTTGGAACGGGCCGCGTCATTACTCAGGGTAATCCCGCTGTTGCGACGGAGCCGGGTACTCGTCTCTCCGCCATTCAAGGGCACGCCCGAGTCCTACACGCCCGAAAAAGTGAAACAGCGGCTGGGAGTGGAAATGGTGGCCATCGCCGACGGACGTTACGACGAAGTCATGGCTAACGTTGACGACCGCGCCGCCAAGGCAGAGGCCAGGCGGTGGATTGACGAGGCAGAGGCTATTGTCGAGCCAAACCAGGAGGACGTCCTCAAGGCCGCGCGGGCCAGTCTGACCCTGGACCAGCTCATCGCCGAGAACCACATTGATGGTCTATGTATTGGCACGTGCATGGGCTGGCTGTCGCGAGGCTTTCCCTGCCTGGGATTTTCACGCCTGAACGACCGGGGAATCCCCGCTGCCTGCGACGGAGACATGGACTCCCTGCTGACCATGCTTATCTTCCAGCACGCGCTGAACCGGGCTGGTTTCCTGGGCAATGCCGGCGGTGTTGACACCGCTAAGAACGCCTTTCATCTCTCCCACTGCTCGGCCCCGCTGAAAATGGAGGGCCCCGCCGGCCCGAAGGCGCCTTATCTGCTCCGCCGGCACGCCGAGGTACGTGGCGGCGCAGTTACCGAGGTCCATTATCGCATCGGGCAAAAAATCACCTTCACCAAATTGGTCCACCTCGACACCCTGCTGATGTTCACCGGCAGGATTATCGAGGTCCCCAAAGTCCCCAAAGGCCAGGAACGAGGCTGCCGAACGGAACTCGTGGCAGAGGTGGACGACGCGAACAGGCTGCTGGCCAATTGGGGCGGCGGCGTGCTCGGAGACAGCGCCAAAGACTACTATGCCTCTCTGCACCGCGTCGCCTACTACGGCGACCACACAAAGAGCATCCGCCACCTGGCCCACCTGATGGGTCTGAATGTTGTGCAGGAAGGTTGACTGTTAAAATGAAAGCTGATGTAGGATAGTATGCAATTGATTTACCAATATCAACCAATCATCGCCTACAACGGCACTATAACCAGAGAGCCCGTTTTATTTGCAATTTCACAAGTTAGGAATTGATTATGCAAGATCATGACGATTTTATAGAAGCCTGCACTTTCAGCCGGCGGAATTTCCTGGCTACGTTAGGGACCACATACGGCGCGTTAGCATTTCCATGGCTAAAGGCGAATGCGGCTGAAAGCAGGCAACGAACATCCCGAAAAAGAGAAGGTGCTGCTGTTCGTGCCGTATTTCTCTATCCTCCGTCGAAGACCTTTGCAGACGACCCGGACGGCTGGTGGAGCTGGCCGGGAAATGAATTTGATGCTGAGGGGCGTCAAAAAAAGTACATGACAGCACTTAGGGAGATTGGAGAGCGTCTTGGTATGAAGATTATTACTGAGGACCGCCCAATCGCTAATGACGGTGATGCCCGGAGAGTGGTCAAGGAAATTGAGACCACTCGTCCTGACGGGCTGCTCTTGATAATGTTCTACAATCGGAGCTTAGGGCATGCCGACCAACTCTTAGAGGAAGCTCAGAAGCTTAATATTCCCACAGTTTTCTTCATCGGGCTTGGTGTCAAGCACGGGCCAATCACTAAATATCGGCGTCAAGGTATCTATTTCATTCAATCACTCGACAACCTCGAAGCCATAGAATACGGCATGAGGATGATTAACACACGAAAGCTTTTAGGGCAATCTCTGCTTCTAAGCATTACGGAAGCGGATAAGTCTCGCGAAAGTACCGAGCAGTTCTTTGGAATTAAGGTTAGGGTTGTGCCCTTTTCTCGCTATGCAGAGCGGTTCCACAAAATCAAAATCAACGATCAAGCTCAGAATCTGATTAAGAAAATCACTGGCAAAGCCACTGAAATACGAGGTGTCAATCGGGAAAGTATGGAAAATGCCGTGCGGGCCCATCTTGCGCTGAAGGAATTGTTGCGCAGCGAGAAAGCAGATGGTCTTACGATGAATTGCCTGCGCCGGGGAATGCTCAAACCGTGTGTGAGCTTCTCGCTCTTGAACGGCAACCTTACTCCGGCCGTCTGTGAAAACGATTTGCCGGCGGCTTATACTCAACTGCTCGGACAATTGCTCATCAAGCGGCCGGGTTTTCAACATAATCCATGCTACGAAACTGAGAAGAACCACTACTATGCTTCACACTGCACGTGTCCGACGAAGGTATATGGTCCGGAAGGATCCGAACTGCCTTATCTCTTGCGCCGTTTTGCCCATACCAACGAGGGTAGTTGTGCAATCCAGGTCTTTTGGAAGTCGTCAGACCCGGTAACGATGGTTAGATATTATCCCGGCCAAAATCCTAAATTGGACGTTTATTCAGGTCGGGTAGTCAAATCACATCCGATGCCTCCCGCTGCCGGATGCGCGACGAACATAGAAGTTGAAATTACCGATCGCCCTGATGCGTGTATGGTCAAGGGACACCACAATCTATTGTTTTGTGGTGATTTTTCCCGGCAGTTCAGATTATTTGCCCAACTGCACAAAATTGAATTGGCAGACACCGGATATGAAAGTCTACCAATTTGAGTTAATATACAAAAGATCTAACCCAATATACGAAAATGGAAGCAGGGATGGTTACAAAGAGGCCGACACAATGCTGCGTGAAGGAGGGATTGACTGAGCCATGTGCGCATTTGAGAAGCTGAGAGTTGATTGTCCCCCTACGTAGTTCGACTATGTCGCGTGCAAGCGGCTTCGTAAAATCAAACGTTAATAGTCAATACTGGTGGTTGCCCTGTCTTCTAACCTCTGGTCGGAGCGTACTGCGGAACCTTGATCGTCTCTCCGTCCTTGAGCGCCGACTGGTGAGCGATAATGCCCGGCACAGTCATCGCGAGTGCCTCATAGATGTTCACCATCGGCTCGCGATCTTCAATGATCGATGTGATGAATTCGTTGGCCAAAGGTCCGTGAGAACCGCCGTGTCCACCGGCGGGTACACCGGGTGGCAGCGGTGGGCGGTTCGTGTCGGGTAAGTCTTTCGTTACGCCGCGAAATTCTGTGCCTTCCATCCACCCTCGCTCGCCAAACACACGGCCTCTTTCAACAACGAGGCCATGGATACCTTTACACATCAGCATTCGTGACGAGCCGCCCTCGCTGGTCTGGAACAGCGCGACCTCGTCGGTGAACGGGTTGTCGTACTTATTGGCCCCGCTCCTGTAGGCCGGAAATCCCGCATTGAAGCCGACGCAGGATACCGAGGTGAATCGCTTGCCGGTCACGCCAACGTAATACGCCGTGGAGTGTGTGGGATACCACAGAGGCGGCAAGCCGATGCGCCAGCCCTTGAATGATCCAATCGGCGTCGAGTGGTAGTGAAAGTACTCTCCCTCCGAGTAGACAAGCCGACCAAATCCTCCGGCCTGGTAGATCTGCCGCATTGCATAGCAGTCGTCCCGAAAGCTGCTCGTCTCTGCCATCATATACTTCAAGCCGGTCTTCTGAACCGTCTCCAGGAGCTGTTCAGCCTGCTCGATCGATCCGAACACTGCCGGCACGGCAGTAATCACATGTTTATCGTGCTTGAGTACCTCCATGCAATGTCGCGCATGGCTCGGCGCGTCTGTCGCAACGAACACCGCTTCAATCTTAGTGTCCTTGACCAACATCTCCAACGACTCGTATGAATTACCACATCGGCAGGCCTTCATAAGGCCTTGGCGCCGCTCGGGAATCAGATCGCTGACCGCAACGACTTCGACATTCGGGTGATCCTGGAAGCCAAAGGCTGCACCAAAGCGGCATACACCATAGCCCACGATCCCGACGCGAACCTTTCGTTTGGAGACAGGCTTCCATGTCTTCTGCGTCTGCTTCTTTTGAGCACCCACTGCCTGCGCGGAGATACCGTTAGCTACAAATCCCCCCAGTGATATCTTCCCCAGCTTCTGTAGGAAATCGCGCCGATAGATAAGATTGTCTGACATAGAATGACCTCCTTCATTTTCACCGACATCTTTAGACGATTCCGGCATCCCATACACAGCCTGTCGTTTCACCTAACTATTCTACCGGGATAGATGCCTTGCGCCAATACTGTTGCAGCTAATCTGTCCTTAAATCTGACAATTCCTATGCTGCATAGGCAACGCCGGCAAATGGACAGGCCTTCGAGGAGCAGTTAAAACTCTCTGGTTTTCCCACTCCCTGTTCGGCTGGCTATAGGAGTCTTTTTTGAGTGATTTATCAATATTATTAGCAATCTCAGCTTACAACCACACAACAACCGTAAAGGCCATTATCTGACAATATCGAAAAAAAGTTGATTTTATAAGTGCTTTTTATCAATGGCTTATTAAAAATATGATAATTGGTCAATATTTTAAATGACCGATTGTCGGGACAGGGAGTCTACCTTCTGTTTTGCTTTCTTGTATTTTTCTTCGCCGAGTCTGCTGATTATTTCTCTCCCCGGGTACATCTGACGGAACTGTCGGCGATACTCTTCTTCGATCATGACTGTTTCCTTGTAATGTCCGACTGCCACAGCCGGCTTGCCCAACTTCTCAGCGATTTCACCTAATTTGAATTGCAATCGCCCACTGCCGGGATACCGATTTGCCGCCTCAAGGCCACAGTTATAAGCTTGTTGTGTATCACCAAGAAGATTATAAACCTGGCTTAGCTTCTCGTAATTCTTGAAATCCGCCTTGTTGCGCTCAATCGCGTTAAGAAAACACTTAACCGCCTTTTCAAGCGATTGTTTTTTCTTTGTTTCGTCATACTGCTGCAAATAGAGCCTACCGTTCATATTCGGCGCTGACGGATCCAGGGGATCATCTTTGGCAGCTTGATCTAAATATTCGTGCGTGTACCCGATACCTTGCATCGCCAGTTTAATATTCTTACTGGCTCTGGCCACAGGGACAAAAGCGTAATTAAAATACGCCCACATTAAAACCAGCCCCCCTGCCGCAACCAGCACTTTTGTAAAAAGCACCGGTTTGTGAACAGACTTCCCCTCAGTTTTTTGGTGCGAACCCAATGCAATCAGGCAGGCCATTATCGCCCAAAAAGTGGTAAAGACACCCGGCTCAAAAATCGCAAAGTCTATCAGATTATGAATCAGCAATCCCAAACAAGCACAAAACAAGCCCGCAGCGGCAATATTCGTATAGCCAGCCTTGTTTGATATTAGAGCTCCGGTTAAAAGCAAAAAACCAACAACAAAAACAATCACCGGAAACACATACAGCACAATTATCGCAGCGAACCTCTCTTCGAACGAGCTAACAGGTGAAATCGGGGAAAGAATCGGCCTGATGAGCAGTAAAGCAACGGATATAACAATTACGAAAGGTATGGCCGCTTTTGTAAAAGCCGGCTCATGCTGATTAGCTTTTGGTGAAAGTAAAACAGACTCACGAGACACTGCCCGCCATAACGGCAACGAAACAACGGCTAAAAATCCTATAAGTCCGAGTGGGCCATATTGAGTAAGTATACTTAGAATAAAATTGTGTGGGTCCACAACAGTTTCCAGTGCTGAAGCAGCTTTGTAGTGTGGATAGAAGCTGCCGAAGTTGCCCCCGCCGACGCCTGTTACAGGATAGTCAGCAAACATCTTTGCAGCACCGCCCCAGTATTGCCATCTGACCATCATAGAATTACCACCCGGCAGCCTGCCGCGAGTAATTCCATACCGAACAACTACGCTGCCGATAATGATAAAGAATAGTAAGCAAACAACAAATATGGCTTTCTTATACTTTTTTATCCAATTTCTAAACAAAAGGAAGGCAATAAACATTGCTGTCGCTGCCAGCGATGCCATAATTGCGCCTTTGCTGCGTGTAATAGCAAAGCCGAAAATAACAATCGCAACTGCAATACCACAGCTAACAAACCTAAGAGGCCCGTGAACACCATATTTGCGATTCTTTAACTTGTCGACAAATAAACCGATAGCCGCAAACGAAGCCAGCAGTGCAAACGAACCAGCCGAATTGCTGGTCGTGAAAAATCCGCGGACGCCCTTTGTATAAAGACGGTGCTCAAAAAGAAACTGTTTAAGTGAATCCGGCTCAATATTATTAGACCTGAGCACAGCCTCTCGTTTCTGCTCATAATGTTCAATCGTCATTTGATTGCTTACGAAAAATTGCTCGGCACACTGATAGGCCGAGACCACACCCAAAGCAGCAATGACAGCCAGCAGCAGTTTGATTTTTACCTGCGAATCCAATATCTGAACGAGCAAAACGGCCATGAGGATTGGCGCCAGCAGTGTTACATAGTTAGTGATTGCGGCCCGTTTATTCGCGGCCGAAAAGACGCCAATAATGGCAGCCACACTGAAGATAAGCAAACCGATTTCTATGCCGGACAGGCGATATGAAAATTTCTTACTAAAAAAGCCCGTCATAAACCATAAGACAAAAGAAATTATCAATACAGTCGACATCAATAAGCTGTAAACAGTGTCATTTAGATTGGCCGGCAGGTTTACCGATTGAGAACCCGGGCTTTCGGTAAACATTGTCCGAAGTGCAATTACACAGAGGCAGAGGGCAAGCAGAACGTATTCTAAAACCACTTGTCCTTTGCTTTTGGATAAGCTGCAACTAATTGCTGCTTTTGTCATTTTGGGCGGTATTTTCAAAGATAGCGATAATTGCTAATATCATAAACGTTTGAGTAAAGATCAGGATCGCGCCGACTCGATTAACCTGATAAAGAAAAGCTGCACCAAGACCGGTACAGAGCGTAGCCAGGTACAACGTCAGGACTGTTTGGGTATCGGTCAATCCGTGCCTTTTTAATCGATGGGAAAAATGCTGCGTGTCACCGACAAATGGGCTTTTGCCCTGGCTTACGCGCAGCAGTGTAACGCTGACAAAATCATAGAGTGGAACCGCCATAACGACCAGCGGCATAAAAACTGAATACCATCGGCCGCTTTCTGCCTCGTGATAATACGTAGTTCGGAGGGTTAGAATTGCAACGAAAAAGCCCACTACAAGTGAGCCGGCGTCACCCATAAAGATTTTCGCCGGCGGGAAATTGAATACCAGAAATCCCAGCAAAGTCCCTATGAAAACAATCGCGAGGCCGCCAACAAAGACCTGCCCGCTCATCGCAGCGGCGGTGAACAAAATGCTGCCTGCTATGACCGCAATACCGGCAGCAAGGCCGTCCATATTGTCGAGAAAGTTAAACGCATTAATAATCAGCACAATCCAAATGGCTGAAAGTACAGAGGTAATTAGCGGATTTTTTATAAATAGCTCGACGCGAACACCCGCCAGGAGAGCGACTATTAATGCAACTGCGAACTGAACGGCAAGTTTGAAAAAAGGCCCAAGACCTTTTTTGTCGTCCCAGAGGCCGAGTGCCAACAAGGCCAGAGCACACAATAATATAACGAAGAGCTGGTTTACTTTGGCTAAAAAGTCAGACGGGTCAATATTTCTCGATTTAGCAAGCGAATCGATGTGGCCGGGGAAAAATTTTATTGTAGCTGTAGCGGCGACGATAAAAACCATCAGTGTAATAAAAATTGCGATGCCACCGCCGAGTGGTACGGCCTTTTTGGCGAACCTGTCCCTGACCGGATGCGAGAGAAAGCCGGCTCGTTGAGCGAAGTTTTTTACAAGGCCGGTCAAAATCAACGACAGAAAAAAAGAACCGGCCAACAAAATTACTGATATTATAGTCAACGTCGCGATTTTAGCTGCTCCAGTAATCGGGCCCTGACTTTAAGGAAAAAATCGAAATAGCACTTTTGCCTGTAATCAGGATAAGTATGGTCCAATGGTCGCCAGTGGCCCTTGTCAAAGACCAGTGTTACCTCGGCATACATTCTTTTACCGATATATATACGATGCGAATAGTTTTTTGTTGTGGCTAATATCAGCTTCGAGGGCTCAATTATACCGGGATCCAGATTTACCGGCCTGGGCAGAGGAAGCCCTAAAGTCCTTGCCATTTTTTGTTCGATCTTATTTGTCTTACATTTGATTTTTGCCAGTTTGCCGGGGTTTATCAGCTTTTCAATACTGACAAACTGCCTTAAGATATGCGGGCCGGTCTGCTCTTTGTAATAATTGGTTTTATCGAACTGCCATACATCACTTACAAAATCGGCATGGCCGAACTTGTCGGTTACCGCCTCGATAGCCGCATGCATACATTGACGGTCGGCTGCCAAAATTCCGACTATCAGCTTGACCGGCTTAGGCCCTTTTAGCTTCCACATTCCATTGTTCTTCAATTAAGCAATTCGTACTTGGTGATTTTATATCAGCAGGTCTCCCTTTGCACGATATCACACGTCGCAAATCCGCACGGCATAAGCCAGAGACTCAAGGGGATCTTTTTTAGGAACAAACTCGTGCGCCACATAGCCCTTGAATCCACTATCGGCAATGGCACGCATAATCGCAGGATAATACAGCTCCTGCGTATCGTCGATTTCGTTTCGGCCCGGATTGCCGCCGGTATGGTAGTGGCCGATGTAGTCCTTGTTATCACGAATCGTGCGGATTATATCGCCTTCCATGATTTGAGCGTGGTAAATGTCGTAAAGAATCTTAACACGCTCCGAGCCGACTTTTTTGCAGACTTCAACACCCCATTTCATATTGTCAAACATATAGTCTTTATGGTTGACTTTGCTGTTGAGATATTCTAAGCAGATAGTTACCTTCTTTTTCTCAGCGTGCCCTGCAACCTGCTTGAGCGCGATGACGGAGTTTTCGATTCCCTCTTCATCTGACATGCCTCGCCGATTGCCGGGGAATGTAATCACATTCGGAAATCCGTATTCGGCAGCAGCATCGATTGAATCCCGGATTTTCGCCAGGCATTGCTCATGGTTTCCTTTCCTGTTTATACCATTACCCAACCCATGCGTACTTATCATCGAGCATTCTAAGCCATGTTTTTTGAGAGCCGGGAAGGCGGATGGGCCGAGCAGGTCGATCGCTTTCATACCCATTTTTTTGCATATCACGCAAAATTCATCAAGCTTAAACTTGCCATAGCACCACTTGCTGACCGACTGGTTGATACGGCCTATCTTTACAATCCTTTCGACCTCAGCAGACGCAGCCCCTGCCTCATGAGCCGATACCACTGCAACTGAACCCGCGGCCACCAGGGAACTATAACGGATAAAACTGCGCCTTGATAGTTTCTCTTCTTTCATCGATTCTCTCCTTTCATATTTTGAGTCGGCTTTGTTGCCAATCCTCGTAATTAACTGAAATTTATCCAATTACATCTTATGGAATAATTGGGCCTTTAGAGCTTCAATTGTTCTTTTAATGAATTGACCATTTCAATCGCCTTATCTGCCGCTTTTTCAATAGTTACGTTTTGGCTTTCTGTTTCTGACCGCAGTTTCATCTCCACATTGCCTTCGGCAACGGACCTTCTGCCGACAGTAACTCTGACCGGTATGCCAATCAGGTCGGCGTCTTTGAATTTCACTCCACCGCGAAGGGAGCGGTCGTCTAACAATACGTCAATGTTATTGTCGAGAAGTTGCTGGTAAATGTCTTCGGCAACCTTTGCCACTTCTTCGTCATCCTGATTTACACACGTAATCAGAACCTCAAATGGAGCGATGCTGATTGGCCAGATAATCCCGTTCTTGTCGTTACGTGTTTCAGTAGCAGACGCAAGGATGCGGTTTATACCAATACCATAGCAGCCCATGATGCAGGGCTTTTCGTCTCCATTTTCGTCTAAGAATTTGGCATCGAGCTTTACACTGTATTTTGTCCCGAGTTTAAATACCTGGCCGACTTCTATACCCTTCTTAAACAACAGTTTTTCACCATTATACTTGTCACCTTCAACAGCGTAGCGAATGTCAGTAACAGCAACATTCTCACATTCGAGCGGAAAATCCCTACCCGGCACAACATCTTTTGTATGGTAGTCAGTCTTGTTAGCACCGGTAACCCACACCGGCATTGCTGTTACTGCATGGTCCATTAGTACGGTTTCGACCTTGTCAGCTAATCCGACGGGACCGGCGAATCCAACCTTTGCACCGGTAACTTTTTCTATCGTAGCTTCATCTGCCAAATCGATATGTTTGCCGGCGACAGCAATCCTCAATTTTTCTTCGTTAACATCATGGTCACCACGAATAAGGACAGCTACTGTTTGGTCCTCAGTTGAATAAATCAACGTCTTTACCATCTGTTCAGGTTTAGTCTTTAGAAAATTGCAGACGGCCTCAATAGTGCCAATATTCGGCGTATGAACATCCTCCATAGGTAGAATTTCGGCATTTGTGTTTTCTTTTGGCAGCGGGTCTACAGCCGCCCTTTCGAGATTTGCCGCGTAAGAACCGTCTTCGGTGTAAACGATTGTATCCTCCCCGGATTCACACGGGATAGTAAATTGGTGTGAGCCTGAGCCGCCCATCTCGCCGGACTCGGCTTCTACGATTACATAGTCGAGACCGCAGCGTTTGAAAATGCGGCAATATGCATCGTACATAGCTTTATAAGACTTATCGAGGCCTTCTGGATTAGCATCGAAGCTGTAGGCATCCTTCATTATGAATTCGCGAGACCTCACGGGACCGAAACGCGGCCGAAACTCATCGCGGAACTTGGAGCTTATTTGATACAGATTTATAGGCATTTGCTTATAGGACTTTATCTCGCCGGCGGCTAAAGAGGTAAAAACTTCCTCGGCCGTAGGGCTGAGCACATTCCCCCTGCCGTGGCGGTCCTCAAAACGGAATATCGTCGGCCCATAATCAATACTCCGCCCGGTCTTCTCCCAAAGCTCAAGGGGTTGCAGAGAAGGCACAAGGATCTCCTGAGCGCCGGCTTTGTTCATCTCCTCGCGGACGATTGCTATGATTTTGAGCAGGCTACGCCAGCCGAGCGGCAGATATGTATAGGTCCCGCTGGCCACTTTGCGTATCAAAGCCGCTCGTATCATTAATCTGTGACCTATCGTCTCCGCATCGGAGGGCACCTCCTTGACTGTCGGTATAAACATCTGGCTGTATCTCATATCTTATGCCTCATGTCTCATATATCATTACATCAAATCATATGAAACAACGTTTATAGCCAAATATGCAATGAGTTGCAAGCCTTGTTAGAAATTTTCCCGTTCAGCCGGAAGAACTAAATTTCAGCCTAAATAGTATTGGCACATCTACACAATTAGATTAAAATCTGGCATTTGTCAGGTAAAACATATAGAACGCTGATTGTATAATGTCGGTGCTTGTTCTCGCTGCTTGAGTACCTGAATCGTTTCGGGATAAAATATCATAATGGGACGCAAAAAAAACACAGGCAAGGCAGGTCTGAATTTGGCTCGTGGACGCCGGTTGGGAAAATATCGATTGGAGAGTCGCCTGGGTATCGGCGGCAGCTCTGAGGTATGGCGGGCAAAAGACTGTGTCGAAGGTATGCTCGTAGCTTTAAAGATACCTCTTATGGACGTCAGTGGTGAACGTAATAATCAGGCGTTGTTTCGCGAAATACGCATGGTTTCAAAATTAAGACATCGCCATATCATGCCGGTCAAAAATGCAGACATCATCGAAGACCACGTCGTTGTAGCCACCGAATTGTCGTTCAAAACACTCGATGATTGTTCCAGACCCATGTCCGTCCGCCGAATATTGTCGATTATTGCACAGGTCCTTGACGGACTTACATACGCACACAGGCATCGTCTGATTCATTGTGATGTAACACCGGGAAACATCTTTTTGTTTCCAAACGGTCGCGCAGCGCTGGGCGATTTTGGGATCTCACAGCAGTTAAAAGGCCGTATGAAAACTGTCGACGAGTTCGGCACCCCTGGTTATGTCGCACCCGAACAGGCTTACGGGCGACCCACATTTCGCAGCGATTGTTTTGCCGTCGCCTTGATTCTTTACGAATATATCACGGGTGTTCTGCCCCGGTGGCCCTTCCGATGGCCTTTCAAAGGCCATAAACGCCTCCGTGGAAGAACGAATTTAGCATTGGTGAAGTTCGTCAAGCAGGCCCTTTCTGTGGATCCTGCCCGACGCTTTGCAGATTCAGGCCAGATGCTTACTGCATTTTTGGATGCAATGCCCAGAAAGCTTAGGCCCGAGATATTTCTGGAAACCGAGAACAAAAGACTGCCCGATTGGCGTCAGGTACGACGAGAGGACTTCGCCAGACGTTATAAAAAAATCTTCGCTGCATTTTACCACTGTGTGGATTGTGCTGAACCGATAGCTGAGAGCATGCAAATATGCCCCTGGTGCGGCAGCAGCCGAAATCGCTTCGATACACGAACCCGGTTTGATTACATTTGCACCCGCTGCCACAGAGGAGTTTTACCTGAATGGAGATTCTGTCCATGGTGTTATGGCCCGGGTTTTGAGTCACCGAGTTCAGAGCGTTCTCCTGGTATGCGATACCAGGCCAAGTGCAGGTATTGCAAGGGCGGACTCATGCGATTTATGCGGTATTGCCCATGGTGCCGTCGCAAAGTACGTAAACCCTGGCATGTCAGGCCTTTTCCCGAAGTATGCAATCGCTGCAAATCGTCGGTTGACTCGTCCTTTTGGAATTTCTGTCCCTGGTGCGAACAAATCTTGATTGGATAGTAACAGGTAGCTTGAATTTCTACCACGCTACGAAAATAAAAAGGTACGTTTAAATATTGACAAAAGATGGAAAAAGAGCCTGATGATACACTCTCTACTTCTTTACCGTTCCGATGTGCAGGCCTAAGCCATATCGGAAAGGTACGGGAAGAAAATGAAGACACATTCATCATGGATCCCGAACTGGGCCTTTTTATAGTCTCGGATGGGATGGGAGGCCATCGGGGAGGTGAGCTTGCCTCGAATATCGTCATTGAAGATTTGCCGGTTATGATTGAGGTCAGGCTCGATAAGCTGAAAGTCGGTACCCCGGCTGCAATAAGGAATCTTTTCAAAAAGGCTATCCGAGAGCAAAGCAGGCAATTAAACCTGGAAGGAACCAGTGAAACCGGCTACAAAGATATGGGGGCAACACTCGTTGTAGCTCTGATCAGGAATAATCGCGCTTATATTGCCAATCTTGGTGACAGCAGAATCTACCGTTTTCGCAATAGAAGGCTTCTACAGCTTACAAAAGACCATTCTGTTGTATCGGAGCTATTGGACAAAGGTAAAATAAAACCAAAAGATGTTCAAAACCACGAGGCTCAAGGCGAAATCACCCACTACATTGGGATGGAAGACAAGGCCCGGCCTTATTTACGCTCATTTCAACTTAAGAAAGGCGACCGCCTCCTGCTATGTACGGACGGACTGACAGACTCAATAGACGATAAAGCTATCGCGGCAATTTTATCTAAGAAGCAGGAGTGCAAACAGACCTGTCAGGTCCTCATCGATGTTGCCAATGCCGACGGAGGCCACGATAACATTACTGTTGTCGTCGTTGATTGGCTCAACAATTCATAAATAGAAGAAATTTCACCGTTTTATACCATAATGTTCTTACAGAATTTCTAACCACCCTTGCATAAATTCCGTTCAGCTAATATGATTAGCAAATTGTCAGAATTTAACAATCACCAATTAAGGGAATAGATGATGACGCACAAGTTTATCAACAAAATCGAGGCTGGCGAGACAATCAACGATATTTACATGGTCAGGGAACCGATTCTACGGAGCACAACGCGGGGCGATTTGTACATAGCGATGTATCTTTCTGACCGCACAGGCCAAACAAACGGGCGAATGTGGCAGGCAACCGAAGTAGTTTATAAAGCGCTGCCGAAGCCCGGCTTTGTCCATATACAGGGAAGAAGCGAGCTTTATCAAAACAATCTCCAAATCGTTGTAAATAACATCGGTGTTGTTGATGCAGGTAAAGTTTGTATCGATGATTTTCTGGCGCGGACGGACAAAGACACAGATAAAATGTTCGATGAGATAAAAAATATTGTGGCCCTGATAAAGAATCCACACCTAAAGGCGTTGGTCGGCCGGTTCCTGGCCGATACCGACCTGATGGAGAATTTCTGCAAAGCGCCCGGTGGAACAGCACTGCATCATAATTATCTCGGTGGGCTGCTGGAGCACACCCATAATATGCTGAGAATAGCTGTTGCGATATTGCCGTTTTATCCAAAAGCACAATCCGATTTGGTTTTGGCCGGTATCTTTCTTCATGATATGGGAAAGACTGAAGAGCTGTCCTACGATATGGCCTTTTCATATACAGATTCAGGCCAGCTAATCGGCCACATCGTCAAAACTGTTCTAATGGTAAACCAAAAGGCTGATGAACTCAGGGCAAAAGGTACGCATATTGAACAGGCGGTACTGGATGCCCTTGTTCATATCATCCTGTCGCACCATGGCGAGTATGAATACGGCTCACCGAAGCTGCCTGCCACCCCTGAAGCCTTTATGGTTTGTTATATTGACAATTTGGACGCCAAGGTAAACATGGTAACAATGGCCATTGATAATGAACCGGGCGATTCTAACTGGACAGCATGGAAAAACGCTCTGCAAACCCGACTTTACAGAAAAAAAATCGAATAAAATAGTGCGAGTACTAAAGATACTGGGGTAAAGCATTGTAACGTCGGTATCTAAGCCATCGAGCCAGGAGGGACGTTTGGAATGTAGCATTTTTAAATAATTCTATATGCTATGAAACGATCTCATATTATTCTAATCATTCTAAGTGTGGGGATATTGACCTTCGCCTTTCGACATCACCTGAAAAAGTATCTTATCTCTCGGCTCCAGGTCGCAAAGGGTAGTAAAACAGTCCAGGACCGTCTTGAGCAGTATGGTCATACAGTTCAGGAAAGATTACGTCCATATTTCGAGGCGACAAAAATATCTTATCCTCCCAAAAAAGCTGTTTTTGTTGGCCTTAAATACGAGAAAATCCTTGAAGTTTGGGCTTGTGGTGAAGAAAACCGATTCGACTTGATACGAACATATCCCATTCTCGCTGCCAGCGGCCGGCTTGGGCCAAAACTCAAGGAAGGTGACCGCCAGGTTCCGGAAGGCCTTTATAGAATTGAATCCTTAAATCCTAACAGCATGTTCCACCTCTCACTCAGGATTAATTATCCTAATGAGTTCGACAGTGAGCAGGCGAAACATGAGAACCGTACGAACCTGGGCGGCGATATTATGATTCATGGAAGTAATGTTTCTATCGGCTGTCTTGCCATGGGAGATGAGGCTGCTGAAGACCTCTTTATTCTGGCTGCCGAAACTGGCATTGATAATATTTCTGTAATCCTTAGCCCTGTCGACTTTCGAAAAAGGGCCTTCCCTGAAGTAACACAACCATTACCAGAATGGACAGATGTTCTCAATGAACAAATCAAACAGGAATTATCGAAGCTGAAAACTTAATAAACATAAATAGGAAAAACATGGCCCGATTTACAATGAGCCGGGCGATTCAAATTAGTCCGAGGCCAAAGTTGGGATGTCGGTGTGCAAATGAGAGGATTCAAAAAGCTGATTTTAGTTCTATCAACGGGCTACATTCTCATGTTTTACTCGGAGCTTATCTTTTGGTCCAGATACAGGCCTGATGAAGACTCGATTGGTGGATATTTAACGACCTGGCTCGTGTACTCCTTTATCTCGTTTGCATTTCTTACCGCGGTCAATGTTTTCAAGGTGCGCAGTATATGGGCAGTATTTCTATGCGGTGCATTATATGGATGGTTAACAGAGGGTGTCATTGTCGGGACAATGTATAATTATGAGGCCTTTCCTTTTTATATTTCATGGACAGGTTTGGCCTGGCATGCTTTGATTAGCGTTTTGTTCGGCTTCTACTATGTTAGAAAAGTGCTGTTAAAAAACAGCCCTTTCAAAACCGTTTGCCTTGCCGGTGCGATAGGATTATTCTGGGGTCTCTGGGCCGTTTTTTGGTGGGTCGAAGAGCCGGGGACGAGTCCGGGCCTCTTGGGTTTTGCATTGTTTGCCTTTTCAAGCAGTTTGCCCCTGATTGTAGCTTACTGGCTTTGTGAGAGGCTTTCAGATACTTCTTTCTCGCAAAGAAAATGGGAACTGTATGTGGTAACTCTTTTGTTTGTTTCATATTTTCTATTTCTCACACTGCCGGCTGTACCTGTTGCGGCTCTGGTTCTGCCACCATTAATGCTGCTTCTGTATTTATCACTGAGCAGAAACAGACGTGTTGAAACGAGAAGTAATATACTTGAATCGTTGGCTGGTTCTGTAAGACTGCAGAATTACCTGTTCCTGTGGTTTGCTCCGTTCGTGGCTGTGGTGGTCTACGGATTTCTGCTCTTTCTGAATGTGAAGGTCCATACGAACATATTTGTTGCTGCCATTACTACGCCGATAGGGGCCATCTTATTCGTTATAAGTGTGGTAATGATATTTAAGACAAGACCTCAAAAATACTCATATTTTCCAACTACAAAGCATGTTCACGTAAAAAATCCTGAGGAACCCGGCTTTACACAAAGTGCATCGAATAAAAAGGAGTGTTGATTATGAAACATTGCATCGGATTGTGTGTATTGTTGCTGGTAGTGCAGGTTAGCTCAGCATCTCAGTGGTATGTAGGCCCGGATGGTAAATCTACAAATCCGGGCACGCAGGACAAACCCTGGGATATTGCGTCGACTCTGGATGGCACACAGAAAGTCGCCGCTGGAGATACGATTTATCTTCTTGAAGGCACCTACAAACGTCGGCCGAACGAGCTTTTTGAAATTCATCTTGTGGGTACGGGGGAAAAGCCGATCAATATCCGCCCTTTACCGGGCAAACGTGTAAGAATAGACGGAGGCCTGTCAATGCAAAGTCCTTCTGCTTATGTATGGGTCCGTGACCTGGAGATATTCGTGTCGGAACCGGTGCCGGAAAATCCGGTGAGCTCAGGCTCAGCCCCTAAGGACCTGAACAAACCCTGGGGCGGATTTCACATGCACGGCGGAAAGAATTGCAAGTACATAAACCTGATTATCCATGACTGCTGCCAGGGCATAAGTTGTTGGAAAGGTGAAATCGATCCCGAGATTTATGGTTGCATAATCTACAATAACGGCTGGCTTGGCACCGACCGCGGCCACGGTCATTGCATTTACACCCAAAACGAGCAAGGTATCAAAACAATTTCAAATTGTATAATGAGCTGTCGATACGATGGCTCATATACCATGCACGCCTACGGCTCGCAGCGTGCGTATGTGGATAACTTCCTTGTCGAAGAGAACATCTGCTACAATAAAGGCCCATTCCTGATTGGAGGTGGAAGGCCAAGCAGGAACATACGCGTATTAAACAACTTTCTGTATGGCATCGACATGCGAATTGGTTATAACGCACTCTATAACGAAAACTGCGAAATCCGTGACAACACAATAGTCAACGGCGTTCTGAATATTGACCGGTACAAAAAGGTTTTGAAAGAAGATAACCTTGTCATCAGAAAGGGACAAAAGCGTCCAGCCGGAGTAAAGACTGTTCTTCTGCCCAATCGATTTGACAAAAATCGCGCGCATCTGGTGATTTACAATTGGGACAAGGCCGAAAGTGTCAAAGTCACGTCAAAACCTTTCCTCAAAAAAGGTGATATGTTTCAACTGTTAGACCCGCAGAATGTCTTCGGCAGCCCTGTTGCTGAGGGCAAGTGCCCTGGGGATACTATCATGGTACCTGTAAAAAGTGAGTTTAAAATTTTCGTGCTAAAAAGATACAACTGAATTGCCATGAGTTGACTATTGCCTCTGTATCGCCGTTGTATCTTGTGGTTAATATTCAATTCGAAAGATATGAAGTGGATATTCTACGTAGAGTCTCGTTTTAGCACAATGCCGGA
>JBARPZ010000486.1:0-16521 GCA_049643445.1 Sedimentisphaerales bacterium | reverse complement strand
GCTTTGGCAAGAAAGAATAAAATGTATGTTCGGAGTTTCTGCCGTACATGATAAAAAACTCAAGTTTCTGCTGGAAGCGTTAGCTCCAGCCGCATAAAACATTAAAAAAGTGCGAAAGTTTACTATTGTAGGTGTTCTTTAATTGGCTCATTATAATGTTCAGTGTTAAGAAGCCTTAAAATTGAAGATTGTTCATATAAACACGAATGATATATCCGGAGGCGCAGCTAAGGCTGCCTATCGATTGCATCACGGATTACTAAATTATGGTGTTGATTCTAAATACCTGGTTGCCAATAAATTCTCTGATGATTTCACCGTTTTGGGACCATGCCATAAATTAGAAAAAGCGATGGCGAAGATACAGCCTCAAATAGATATCTTGCCACTGTTTAGATATCCCAAACGGACTAATTTCCCTTTTGCACCTGCTTGGGTTCCTAATAATACGATTCAAAGGATAAATAGTGTCTCTTGTAATTTGATACATTTGCATTGGATTGCCGGAGGATTCCTGCGAATTGAAAGTCTGGCAAGAGTAAAACGTCCTCTGGTTTGGACTCTGCATGATTCGTGGCCATTTACTGGAGGCTGTCATATTCCTTTTGAATGTAATCATTATCAAAAAGATTGTGGACATTGTCCCACACTTCAGTCAGGGACTCATCGGGATATTTCCACAAGAATACTTGCCAGAAAAAAGAAACACTGGAAACATTTAGATATTACGATTGTGGCGCCAAGTCGTTGGTTAGCTGATTGTGCCAAATCAAGTTCTATTTTTCATAATAAAACAATCCAGGTTATTCCACATGGATTGGACCTGGATCGTTTTAAGCCGGTAGATAAGCAATTTGCTAGATCCGTTTTGTCCTTATCACCTTTGAAAAAACTGATACTGTTTGGTGCTCAACATGTGGCTCGCGACAAAAACAAAGGGGAGCAGCCGTTCAAAGAGGCTCTTCAAATTCTTTCATACAAACTTAGTCGCGATAATATTGAAGTTGTTATTTTTGGGGCTTCCGAACCGCCTGAATCTCAAGATTTGGGATTTCCTGTTCATTATATGGGGTGCTTGTGGGACGATATAAGTATAGCTCTTTTGTATGGCGCATGTGATGTTATGGTTGTTCCTTCCAGGCAGGAGGCATTTGGCCAAACTGCCTCTGAGGCAATGGCATGTGGATGTCCTGTAGTCGCGTTTGGAACAAGTGGCTTACTCGATATTATCGATCACAAAAAAAATGGTTATTTGGCAGCTCCTTTTGATTCTACAGATTTGGCTAGTGGTATTAGTTGGGTACTTGGAGATAATCAAAGGCAAAAACAGCTCGCTCAGGAAGCACGTGGAAAAGCCATTCGTGAGTTTGATGTGCAAATCATGGCTAAGCGGTATTTGGGTCTTTATGAAGATATTTTGTTGGTAAAACGCAAATTATAAATTGAATTTATATTGCTCAGGATATGAAAATTCAGTTCCATCTGCATTACGGTCAAGGAAGCCACAGTTAACTCTTGGACGATTGATCAAATGAATGAGAAGCAAATCAGCGTCGTTGTTCCGACATGGAACAGTGCGACAACTCTTGACTGGACATTGCTTTCTCTGCGCAGGCAACGCGATTGTGTCGTGCATATTATTGTTGCTGACAGCGGTTCTACGGACGGAACGCTGGAGATATGCAAACATTGGAATGTTCCGACTGTATATGCGGAGCCCGGCAACATGTATCGGGCCATCAATGTCGCGATGAAGCAATGTCAAGGTGAGTGGCTTGCCTACTTAAACTCGGATGATTGGGTGTATCCAGATAGCCTTACACGGCTTATATCCCAGGGTGAAGCCAATGGAGCGGATATCGTGTATGGCAATTGTGATTACACGGATGGTCTTGGACGATTTCTATACTCCTCTTCTGTACCTAGGCCCGATCAGTTATTGTCTCTATTTCGTTCCGGAATATTCGGCTTTGCGCAGCAGTCAGCTCTCTTTCGAAAACAGGTTTACCAGCAACAAAATGGATTCGATGAAAATTACTCTTTGAGTGCTGACTATGATTTCTATTTTCGTGCGCTACTAGCTGACGCTCGTTTTGATCATTTGCCCGGGCCAACCGTTGCCTGTTTCCGGTTACACGCAAATCAGCTTACCAATATGAAGGCAAAAGAGATGTGTGCAGAAATAAATGCTATACGATCCAATCTGTCGGGTGGTATTAGCGTATTGGATAGAGTTAAAGTTGCACAGTGGCGGTTGAAAAATGTACCTCATTATTTGCTCCGATTACTACTTAGAACCTTGCTTAGAGGCAGGTGTTTGGGGTAAACGGAAAGTATGGTTTCTAAAACTGAAGAGATGGATGAAAGAATTAACCGTATAGCTGCTTCGGCAAATTTATCAGCGTATGACTCAGAAGGTACGAGAAAATACATTGATGGTGCGCCCCATATAAAACATGCTTCTTTAAGAAGGCTTTATGGAAAAATGCTTGTACAGGTTTATGATTTTGCCAGGCAGCATACGGAGAATCCAACAGTATTAGATTTAGGTGCTGGTGAAGGGTCAGTGACTCTTGGCTTTCTGGAATTGGGAGCCAGGATCACAGCAGTTGATATTTCCAGGAGCCAACTTGACGTTTTGCAGGATAGGTGTAAGCAGTTTGCAGATAGATTAGAAGTACGATGCGAAGATATTAATAATGCGTTGCTGGATACTGATCCAAAGTATAGTATTATTGTTGCAAATTCTTTCCTTCATCATATTCCAGATTATATTGGATTGATGAGACAAGCTGTTGGCGCACTATCAGATCATGGCCAATTCTGTACTTTTCAAGATCCGCTGCGATATGATTCCATGGGGAGAATAAATATGCTATTTAGCAATTTAGCATTTTTTTCATGGCGTATTTTCAAAGGTGATGTACTGGGAGGCATAAAAAGACGGTTACGTCGTAGTCGAGGAATTTATCTTTCTGATTCAATACATGATAATGCTGAGTATCATGTATCCAGAAATGGCGTTGATCAAAATGCGATTTGCTGTTTTTTAAAAGAACAGGGATTTGACTGCGATATTGTACCTTATTTTAGCACTAATAGTCGTGTATTTCAGCCCATAGGAACTGCTTTAGGAGTTAAAAACACTTTTGCGGTCATCGCTCGAAGGAAAAGGCCATGAGAGTCAATATGATAACAGGCAAATTAGAGAAGGGACTGTGCTATATAGAGAAACGTATTGCCATAATAAGTTTTTGTGTACGCTCTGCAATATATTCTGTGAACATGATAATTTTATTTAATTATTTACTTGTCCTCAACGTATTTTTAGGTGGGTTTGTTTTGTTTGCCTCGCCGTTCGAATTTTATGTTGGTTACATTTTCATCCTGGCTTTCTTGACTATGTATGTTTTTCATTATCACAACATTGGTATTAATTCGAAATTCCTGATCACATTAATAGCCGTAACGTTTTTTTCTCTTGTAAATGTATATCTTGAAAACACCACTCTTGCACTCATGGGAAAGCAGGCATTAGGCATTTTAGTGACAGGGATGGCATATTATCTGTTGATTAAAATTAATAAGTATGAAATTGATGAGTTATTTAGAATTTACTTGCGAATTGCTTTCGTAGTGGCATCTATCGGAATCTTTCAAGAATTCAGTTTTTTGGTGGGGTTTGAAAATGGATATGATTATAGTGCCATAATACCAAAATGGGGCTTCAGGACAACAACCTTGGGAGTGCTGAGAGTAAATTCAATTTTACCAGAGCCCTCTCATTTCGCAATCTCAATGGCTCCGGCATTTTTTGTCTCATTGTTAAGTGTTTTAAAAAATAACTCCTTTTATTTAAACAAGAAAGGGAGTATGTTAGTAATTATAAGTTATGTTTTAACATTTTCAGCAGTTGCATATATTGCAATCATAATAAGTTTGCTATTGATATATTCTAATGCGAAAAGAATTAGACATTTATTATTCGCGGCCATTATAATATTCAGCTCAATTTTCTTAACTTATCGGTATATCCCGGAAATACGCATGAGGGTTGATGACACTCTTGGGGTTGCTACCGGGTCAATAGACATAGCAACTGCAAATGTGAGTACTTTTACCCTGGCTAGCAATGCTTTCGTTGCCTATGATAGCTTTAAAAATAGTCCTTTATTTGGTCGTGGCTTAGGCAGCCATCCTATCTCTTATGACAAATTCGTGTCAAGTGTTTCTGGTGATGTCATTTTTCTAGAGGGCACTGCAAAACTAAATAAAGACGATGCTAATTCTCTATTTCTGCGTTTGGCTTCTGAAACAGGATTGTTCGGTATTATAGTAGCTCTTTATTTTCTATTTAAATTCCGCCTCAAAAACAGTGATAATGAAAATCTACAAGTAATAAGCAATGCAATATTTACTATATTTATAATAAGTTTATTGAGACAAGGTCATTATTTTTACAATGGTTTCTTTTTCTTTGTATGGTTGTATTATTTTGCATATAGAATTTATAATGGCCCTCAATATGTTCGCTGGCTTAACAAATTATACTTGCGAGACAGGAAAAGAACATTTACTGTTCGGCCAAAACACTGCGGATGAGAGCCCGTAAGTGGGTGTGCCTGTAGAGTGAAATGAAATCCTGTAGATCCCTTAAAATGTTTGCCCTTGGAGTGAAAGAAAATGTTTATAAAAAAGCGCAACATGAAAAACCGGATTCCATACATCTGTTATGGCACAGTTGGGCATGAAAGCGATCTGTGTCGATAATTTTAAAACATGAAAAAGGGGAAACATGGATGACCAGTTTTATGATCATGAGTTAGAGGCAGAACAGGTAGCATATAGACTCGGTGTCGAGTTTATACATACTGATGTTCTAGGCTGGGAGCCACCATTTGAAGAGGCCACTATTGAGGTTGTCATGTCATTTGATAATGCGGAAGTCATTTAATAGCCTTTAGGAGGCTATTAAATGACTTCTAATTAAAATACACAATTTTTGGTTAAATGGCCTGATAAAATGAAAACCATTGTAATATCCGCAGTCAACATATACGCTGGCGGTCCGCTTACTATTGTGCGGAATTTCCTGGGCACTTTGGTTGTTAGCAAGGCCTTTATGGCCGGAGAGTTGAGAATCATTCTGTTCTGCCACTCAGCGGATCTGTACAAGGATTTGGCATCAAAAAACATTCTTCTCATGCCAAAACCTCTTTCTCGAAAAAATTGGCTATTCAGGTTATTTTATGAGTACATTTGGTTTTGGTTATGGTCAGTGAATCATAATGTGGATTACTGGATTTCATTGCATGACATAACGCCAAATGTAAGAGCTAAGCACCGAATCGTATATTGCCACAATCCATCTCCATTTTATAGTGGCAGATCATCATGGCGTTATTCGCCGGGTTTTGAAATGTTTCGCAGATTCTATATATATCTTTATCGTGTTAACGTGAGCAAAAACGAATACATCATTGTGCAACAACAATGGATTAGAAATGCGTTTATAAGCCGATTCAAGTGTGACCCGTTGAAGGTCATTGTGGCCAGGCCGGACGAGCTTCTAATGCACGAGCCGAAATCGCAGCCCTCAAAACCGGCATCATCTGTTACCAGCATAATCTTTCCAGCCCTCCCAAGGGTATTTAAAAACTATGAAGTGTTGCTCGATGCAATGCGAAAGCTCGCTGATATACCGGTCAGATTGATATTGACCTTGTCGGGCGAAGAAAATACTTACGCGGAAAAAATGGCGGAGAAAGCCGCTGATCTTAAAAATGTGGATTTCGTCGGTTTTCTATCGCGCGAAGAACTGTTTAAGTATTATTCGGATGTTGATGCAATGGTGTTTCCCTCGAAGTTGGAGACATGGGGATTGCCTCTCTCCGAGTTTCGATCTTTCGGCAAGCCGATATTTGCCGCCAATTTGCCATACGCGAAGGAGACATTGTCCGGATATGGTCAGATTTGCTATTTTGATCCCGATGACTCTCAGGAATTGTGCCAACTGTTGAGGCAATTCGTTGTGGATCGCAAATTCAAGCCAATGCGATTTGACACAATCTATGAACCTCCATCTACACAAGGCTGGGATGAGTTGGTTAAGACCGTCGGCCTGACTTGATGAGGGGGCATGCTTCTTAGAAGCCCTTGCTGCTGTCAACGGCAATAATGGGAGATGGAAATGTTGATGGGATTATTAAAAAAAGATCTTGAGCGGTTCTATTATTTTGAAGGGCAGCCGGGTCGTAAAACTAGTTCCATCGCAGTGTGGTGCCGAGCCTTGCACCCCCGTTTTCTGCCGGTGGTCTTATGCCGCTTGTCGCATTCGCTTTATTGTCGAAAACATATTGTCTTGGCACGCATTGTATCACTGATAAATCTTCACTATTTTGGTTTGGAGATTGCCATGCGGTGCGAAATCGGCCCCGGGCTTTATTTCCCGCATACGGTGGGTACCGTGATTGGCGCCCTAAAGATCGGACGCAATGCGGTGATATATCATGGGGTGACCCTGGGCGCCAAGGATATCGATTGTGCCTATTCCCCCGAGAAGCGGCCGGTTGTTGGCGACAACGTGGTGATTGGCTCGGGAGCCAAGGTGTTGGGGGGAATTATCCTCGGGGACAACGTGATTGTTGGCGCTAATGCCGTAGTCACTCATTCGGTTCCCGGAAATACTGCGGTCGGTGGGATACCGGCACGGATTTTACGATCGGATAAGAATGAAACAAAGCCAGCCGGTTGATAGCCGAGGAAGGAAGGACGGGAATTCGAAATTGTTCGCTTTAAGTCGTCCCCTTTCGAACGATAAGCAACTCACCTCGACTGGCACTAACCCTACCTCAAGGGTATCTCAGCCTCAAAATCCCCTTCCACTGGAGATGTCCATAGCACGGTGTTGGGCAATAAGGCCTCAAATATATAATTTCCACCAACTTTTTGGAGTACGCTATAGCCCAAAAAATGTCTAGCTTTAAACACATATTGATAACTGGTGGGGCCGGATTTATCGGGCGGCACCTTACAGCGCTGTTGCAGCACCAAGGGTGCAAGGTTAGATGGCTGGATTGCCTGGATCCCCAGATCCACGGAGAAACTGCGGTACGCAATCCACACTATTGCCGGGATGCGGACGAGATGATTCTCGGCGACGTGCGGCGGCGGGAAGATTGGCAGAAAGCGTTGCGGGACGTTGAGGCTGTGGTACATCTGGCAGCACAAACCGGCACGGGCCAATCTATGTACCGGGTGGCCTATTACACCGATGTGAACGTCGGCGGCACTGCTTTGCTCTGGGATATCCTGGCCGAGGGTTCATCGGCCGTACAAAAAGTCATTGTCGCGTCTTCCCGCGCGATTTATGGCGAAGGGTTGTATCAATGCCAAGGGGGCTGCGGCTTGGTTATGGCGCAATCGCGCACGAAAGCAGAACTTCAGGTGGGTCATTGGAAACCTGCCTGTCCGACGTGTGGCGGACCAGCCCGACCGATGGCAACCCCGGAAACGGCAACACCAGCTCCCGTCTCCCTGTATGCCTGTACGAAATTGGCCCAGGAGCAAATGTCGCTGACAATGGGCAAGGCACAGGGAATTCCGGTTGCTGCTTTGCGTTTCCAGAATGTATACGGGCCCGGCCAGTCGCTGCGCAATCCCTATACGGGAATTCTCTCCATTTTTTCCAATCAATTGCATCAGAATTTGCCGGTGAATATTCATGAAGACGGTACTGAAAGCCGGGATTTTGTCTTCGTGGAAGACGTTGCGCGGGCCTGCATGCGGGCCATGGAACTCAAGGATCTCAATGTCGTGGTCAATGTTGGCAGCGGCCAACCGACGGCCGTTTTGGAACTGGCCCGCCTGTTGAAACAGCATTGGCGCAGTGAGTCGCCGGTGACCGTAACCGGTGACTTCCGGGTCGGGGATATCCGTCATAATTGGGCAGATTTGACCCGGCTTTACCATCTGTGGCCGGATTGGAATATAACGCATTTGGATGCAGGGCTTGCGCAGTTCGTAGCATGGGCCAGGGAACAGGCGGTCTTTGAGGATAAAACGCGCGGCGCGGTGCAGGAATTAAAGTCCAGGAATTTGGCCATGAGGAAAAATGACCCGCTGACATTACCTACATCCGTATCCTATAAGGCTGGCCGCACTTAGCCGTCATCCTCGATTGTTTTTCACGCCGAGTTGTCGGTTGGGCTATAAGTCGCAACATTGATGTAATAAGAAAAGATTGAAATTTTCGTCGGTTTTCAATTACGCTGCACTGTTTTATAATCCCAAGTGACATCATAGCTCACCATGAAAAAGAAATAATGTATAGTGCGTTGGTTATTATCCGAGAAGAATAGAGGCCGAATCGGCGACAGAAACCAGAAAGGAACATATGGATCAGTGCGACTTGTCCGTCATTATTGCCAGTTACAACACGAAGCAGTTGCTGCAGGAGTGCCTGCAATCCATTTACCGGAACACTCAAGGAATCACGTTCGAAGTTATTGTGGTGGATGATGGGTCGAAAGATGGAAGCCCAGAGATGGTGCGTCAGCTCTTCCCGGCGGTGCGATTGATATGCAACGAGCGTAATCTGAAATACGTTGGCGCCAATAACGTAGGGCTGCGCGCCGCTGCCGGTCGATACGGCCTGCTGTTGAATAGCGATGTGGAGGTTAATCCCGGGGCCTTTGCCACACTGGTGCGGTTTATGGACAAACACCCGGATGCGGCCGCGGCCGGACCGAAGCTCCTCAACCCAGACGGCTCCATTCAGCACTGTATTCGCAGTTTTGCGGGGGTGTTCCCGATGATTTGCCAGACGCTCAATCTTCACAAACTCTGGCCGAACAACCCGATCACAAACCGGTATTATCGTTGCAATTTTAACTATGATAGCGTCCAGGTGGTTCCCCATATTGGTACGACGGCGTTTATTATCCGCCGTCAGACGTGGGAAATGTTCGGTTTGCTGGATGAACGGTTTGAACAGTTCTTCGGCGATTTTTCCTATTGCCACATGCTTGGCCAGCATAACCAGAAGATATATTATGTCCCGGAAGCAGTAGTTGTGCATTATGGTAGTCAGTCCATCAACCAAAGCGGGATCAAGCAGATTCGTGCCCAGCACAAGGCGCTATTGAAATTTTATTCTATTTATTATTCCTCTCGTCATTCTCTTCCGGTACGCTTGTTGGTCCGGATCGGCATCCGTATTCGAGAATATTTCAAGGTTCTTGAATTTCATGTTTCCAAGGAAAAACGTGTGATCACCGGGCCTGGAGCACCTCCCCTTTCCGCCCTCCAAGGACAAACGGTTGACCACCGGGCCGGATGCTCCGCCCCTGTCCGCCCTCAATCAAAAATCGGAGCGATAAGGGATTCCAAGCGGCCTGCTTTACTGAAGACCACATCGCGCAGGTAGAAGCGGATTTTCCAAACTCTATTTTCTCTATTTCAAGGCCATAGATGCGCGCCGACACGTTCAGTAGACGCATCGCAGTCTCTATTATCCGAGGGCAACTGTCCCATATTATTGGGCGCGTTCGGCACATAAACAGTGAAAGTTCAGCAGCATATATTGGCCTACTTGAAAAGTAGGCAAGGATCATGGGAAATTGGGTTTGTTTGGGTTTGAATTGGGTTTGTTTTGGCTTTGATTGGGTTTGAATTGGCTTTGAATTGGCTTTGATTGGCTTTGAATTGGCTTTGTTTTCCTAATTGACCAAGTGTCCATTTGCTCGTAATCGGTTGTTAATACTGTATTTACGTTCAACTTGACTTTTCGGAAATTGGGTTCGTTTTGCATAAAAAGTTTATTTTTTCGTACGTAAACTTTCGTACTTCGTAAGTCGTTTATTAACCACGGATTAACACGAATTTTGAACGCAGATTTCGCAGATTGACGCTGATTAAACAGATTTTTGGCCACAGAGGTCACCCCGAAGAGATAACGCTGCGCTATCTCATGGGGCAGGCAGGTTTTTGGCCGGCTTGGTGTTCCTGGCAAACTCTGCTCTAAAAGCGAGCTTTTGACGCAGAGACTTGCCTTCGTCCACAAGGCCATTGAAACAGCCTTTTTCAGAAGCCGGGTAAAAACGGTTCTTGTTAGTCGTAAATATGCATAAAATGTACAAAAGCTTACATAAAATGACAAAAAAGGTGTTTTATTAGCCATTAATACCCCCCCCAGTTAGATAACGCTTCGCTATCTCACGGGGTAAACAAAATAATAATGTTGAAAACCTTGGCCTGCTGGCTCTATGTCCTTGCCACGCTGTGGCTTACGACTTGCGGTTCTCCGCAAAAACCTTCGCCTACTGGCGGTTTACGTTTGCCTGCTGGCAAACATACAGAGATTTTAATAGAATTCCAAACCTAAGTAAAGAAAAAAACAAATAAAAAGAATTCTTTTTTAACCACGGATTTCACAGATTACGCGGATTTTTAATCAACATTTTACTTACCGGAAACGGCTATAGTGTAAACGGTTGTTTTTATGGTGGACAAGGATTGTTTGAATTGGTAAATTGCGGGCTTACAGGACGCAGATATCAGTGAGACGCACGAGATGATAGAGAACAAGCAGGTACATTTTGAACTGCCGTGGCGATGGGATACTACAGGGAATCAATATAAACAGCAGCTTGTGATTCAGAAGAAATATGAATAATGAGAATCGCACAATCTGGATCGTGGAATGGACATACTCACCTCCTGACTACTTTGAAAAACGCTTTCGAATCGACAACGAACAATATAAACTGACAATCCAAAACGGAAAGGTAGAAGCAATAATTAACGCAGAGCACGGGGACCCTAGACCTGAACTACGTGACCAACTGACTACGTATCTTAGCTTCATGTTCATAGGGATTCAATTGATATCACACAAGCTGTATGAGCTCTCACGCTCCTCGGTATATTGCCGTCATCCAGATGGAAAAAGAGTTATTTTTCTTGAACCAGAGCCCATTGTTGTAACAACATCGGTAAGTGCTGACCTAACAATCACAGATAGAAACGGTAATGTCATAGCAGATTCTCGCTCCGAAAGAATAGAAAAGAAGCGTTGTTTAGCTATCCTTGCCGCTACCCACAGTGGACGCGACCTCACGGCTAGAAGGATTCTTCAAAGCTACAACAACTCTGTGAAAGATCCTGACAACGAGCTTATTCATTTATATGAAATTAGAGAAGCCTTGGCTGAAGCATTTAAAGGGAAAAAGCAAGCCATAAATGCGCTAAAGGTCAACAAAGCACAATGGCAAGAGCTTGGTCAGCTTGCTAATGATACTCCTTTGAGGCAGGGACGACACAGAGGTAAAAAGCTATCAGAACTACGTGATGCTACTAAAAATGAATTGAATACGGCCCGTGATATAGCAAGCGAAATGATAGTGAACTACCTGAAATACCTTGAAGAACAAGTCAAAAACAATGACTAACAAATCGTTGGTTGCGGCCGCGGATTATGTTCGTGGGCCTGTGAGCTTTTAGTTATACAGAAACTATATAATAAGCACTTATGCCTTTTCTAATAAGGAGGTACTAAATTGGATGAACTTTCTAAGTCACTCTTAAAAGAAATATTAAAATTAAGTATAAATGATTCGAAAGTTTTGAACGCAAAGCGGTTTCGAGCTGATCGACATGAACATTTAGATTTATTAGACTCCTTAGAATATGACGGATATATTGGAAAGCGGGATGATAATTACTTCCCAAGATTGCTGACAATATTAGAGTTATTGGATAGCAACGCTGAAGCAAAGAGACTTTTTAAAAAGTGTGAACATATATTTCATGTTCTTCAAAAATTTTATAAAGATCACCCAGGAGAGAACATTAATTTAAATAATCTCTCAGAAATATCAGACTTGCCAAGGAAAGATATCAATATTTGTATTGCATATATGATTGAGGCCCCTATATTCGGCGGATGGTCGATAAAATTAAATGACGTAAAAGACGCAACTGTTACTCCTGGGGAGCGGATTTTAAGATATAAGAATTTTCGAGATGTGATTGAAATAATGAGACCACGACGTTCTGAGAGTTCATCTGAAATTACAGTAAACGAGTACAGCATTGATCAAAAGGTAGATCACATAGAGGATTTTCAGTTTTTGCTACATCCAAAAATAGCGCAACATGCACTACAACAGTACAATAATGGACATCTCAGGGATGCAGTCCTAAATTCAATCATAGCTGTTTTTGATCTTATTAGAGAAAAAACAGGTCTAAAAGGTGATGGAGATAGGCTTATTGGAAAGGCGTTTTCCTTAGAAAAGCCCTACCTAATTCTAAGTGAAATTGATACTGAATCCGGGAAGAATGACCAAAAAGGTTTTATGCAGATATATAAGGGATCGTTTCAGGGTATACGCAACCCTAAAGCCCATAGTCTTGCTCATGACATAACTAAACTAAAAGCTGCGCAATATTTGGTGTTCGCAAGTTTGTTGGCAAGGAGAATAGATGAAGCAAAAGTAATTATGAGAGAGCAGAAATAACAAGAAATTGTGTGCTCCACGCAATGACAGTTTGACAGTGAGCCGTCTTTGGGTTCTTGTATGGAACGCATATAATCAATAGTGATATGATTATTAATAAAATGACTTATGAATAACTCGATTGATGATATCAGAAAAGAACTCGATAGCTTTACGGCCAAAATTTCTGCCAATACTTACAATGATCTTTTAAGAGAGTTCAGACAATTGCTGGACAAAATGGCTAGAAATAGATTGATAGATTTGGGTAATGATGTCGGACTTGAAGGTAGTAGATTGGAAATAAGAGTTCGATTGCTATTTGAACACGCAGGGATGAAAGTAGAAGATGGTCGACCTAGTATGGAGGATTTTGTAATAAAACCTCCAAAGAAATCAGAATTTTATTTGTCACTTGTTATTGAGGTTAAATCGAAGAGTAAACAAAGTCCGGAAATGGACCATCTTCGTCAATTAGACGATTGGGTTTTTGATCTTTCTGGCGAACATGGAGTTAGGAAAAGAGGTTATAAACTATGGAATAAACATAGTTCCAAGATTAGCGGTGTATCAATTGGCGCTTGGCAACCTCCTCATATACATCCTAAACGCTATAAGGGCGTTTTTATTTTTAATGGACCCATAGGCATGCCCTTTGAGAATCGTTCTACTGATTGGTTAGAAGATAATCAGGAGAAATTTGTAAAGGATAGAGGCTTCTGTATGATATCTTTAGAGTCACTAATAAGTTGGGCTGAAGCATGTCACGACAATGATGAACGTTTGAATCTATTTTGGAAGAAGATATATGAAACTAATGGTATTCTTCAACCATATTCTGTCGAAGTTGACAAATAACGAGGATGAAATGGGGACATCCAGCTATTAAAGGCTTTGGCGAGTGCACAGGGGGCAGAGATAGTTTTGAGTTTTAAGTGTTTAGTTTTGAGTTTGGATCGAGATTCTTCGGTGCGCTCAGAATGACGTTGAATGAATATCGAAGAAGGAATTTAGAATTTAGAATGCAGAATTTAGAATTGGTTAAAAAGACGTCTGGAACCCTGCCTAAGACATGCAGGGATTCGGGATTCGGGAAAAGTGAGAAGTGAAAAGGGAAAAAAGTAGTAAGTAGTACGAATTAAGGAATCAAGATAATGGGAAATAAACGAAATCGGTGGTCTATTGCTGCGTTGATCTGCTCTATTTTGCCCATTGTTACTGCAGCTATCCTTATTTTCCTCTGTCTTAGCCTGAGCAGTGAGTATGGGGAGGCCAAGGTTATGACCAAGGTTGTAATGATTATATTTGATGGATTTTTCACCGCTCCTTTGATGATGGGAATGGGAATAATCAGCGTGGTATTAGGAATTATTGCTATAAGAAAACCTGAGCCGAGGGGCAAAACGCTCGCAACGGTCGCAATTTTCCTGGGAATATTAGAAATCGGGACTGTGATTGGCTTTTTGCTCTTATTTCTCACAAAATTAACCCCCCATTAGATTTTAGATAACATTCCTGACAGCATTCAAATCAGGGACAGGGGGCAGAGATAGTTTTGAGTTTTAAGTGTTTAGTTTTGAGTTGGGATTTAGATTCTTCGCTTCACCTCGTTGCGCTCAGAATAATAGAAAAATGGTGTGCAGTGCACACCCTACCGAAAAATCAATGATTAATGATGAATTACGAATTACGGAAATTCTTCGGTGCCTTATAGGCCCGTAAGTATGTCGGGGCCTAAAAATGGTGTTGACAGATTCCTGAAATTGATTCACACTGTTGGGCGTAGCAACAACCTGATGGAAGGAAAAAAATCCATGAATATCGTGCTTATCATTCCCACAGGAATCGGATGTGAAATCGGAGGGCACGCGGGAGATGCGAATCCTGTTGCCAAGCTGATGGGTGCGTGCTGCGAGAACCTGATCCTGCACCCGAACGTTGTCAACGCATCTGATGTGAACGAGATGCCGGAGAATAGCTGGTACGTTGAGGGCAGCTGTCTGAACCGTTTTCTACGTGGTGAGATCTATCTTGAGAGGCCGCGTCTGAACAAGATTCTCATCGCGGTTAATAAGGCCGATTGGCAGTCGGTCAACGCTGTTTCCGGTGCGAGGGCAACTATCGGGGCGAACGTCGAAATCGTTGAGCTTGAAAAGCCGTTGGGACTGATCGCACAGATGAAGGACGGACTGGCCGGCGGGGAAGTTCTCAACTGGGAGCCGCTGGTCAAGCAGGTGAAGCAGTACGAGTTCGACGCACTGGGAATCGCCACACCAATCACTATCGATGAAGGGACGCTCAGGAAGTACTTTGAAGTCGGCGGGGTGAATCCGGTCGGTGGTGTGGAGGCCGTGGCTTCCAAGCTGATCTCCTCGGCTCTCAACAAGCCCGTGGCGCACGGGCCCGTCGATTACGCGATACCGGGATTTCACGAGATCGTGGAGCCCAGAATGGCCATAGAAATTGTCACCCTGAACTTCATCCACTGCCTGCTGAAGGGGCTCAACAAAGCGCCAAGGCTCAGCAATACGAAGACGAACGGATCGTTGGGCGCAGAGGACGTCGATGTCCTAATCAGCCCGATGGGCTGCCTCGGCGAGCCTCACGAAGCCTGTCTGGAGCGAGGGATTCGGATCGTGGTGGTAAGAGAGAACAAGTCGGTCCTGGGCGAATACCAGGACGGCGATGAGCGATTCATCTTCGTGGAGAATTACATTGAGGCGGCCGGCCTGATGATGGCGATGAAAGCGGGAATTCACCCCCCTTCAGTTCGCAGACCGTTGGGGCCGACAACCGTTCTTTCCGGCGGGGATTGATTACCAACTGTCCAAAAACATGCATTTGAAAGCAGGGTATCGAATTTATGATATTGATTATGATAGCGGAAGCGGCAGCATGGAATTTGGGCCGGATACACAATTCAGAGGCCCTATTTTGGGATTGACATACAGCTTTTAACGAAGGCCTTTGGTCGGATTTTTTGGGGGAGATAAAGTGAAGGGAAAAGTGAGAAGGGAAAATTCACCTACAAGGCTGACATTTCCTGCCTTTCGTTAGTACGAGAAATGTTCCTTGACAGATATTATTGAAGGGGCTATGTTGGAAAGAAAACAGCCCAAAAACATAATATTCTTATGGCAATGGCATTCCGACGAACAAAACGACAGATGAGCAAACTCCCTGGGGAAAATGTTGTGAACGCCGAGACTTTGTAAAGGTAAAACGAGATGACGAAAGTTATGCAAAAAACCTTATGGCTGTTCTTTGCGGCGATAATACCGGTAACTTGTGGAACGTGTACCTTGCAGCCGGGCGGTGTTTTGTCCGAACCTTTGGGTAAAGCGTTGGTTCAATTTAATCGTGGCGCTGCATTGCTTGAGCAGTACAAGTATTCTGAAGCGGCAAAGGCCTTTGAAAAGGTGTTAAATTATGCCCCGGATTGGAATGCTGCCCGGTTTAACCTGGGTCTGGCTTACTTCAATATGCTGGAAGACCCTGGTGCGATAGACTATCTTAAACTTGCCCGGGAAGCCTTCGAGACCGTATTGAAATCCGATCCTGACCACCTGCATGCGCGATTCTGTTTAGGTCTTTATTATCAGTACCTTGGGGAAAACGAAAAGGCGCTTGAATATTTTCGGGCAGTATATGAAGCCGACAGGGAGGATCCATATGTAGCCTACAAATATGCCGAGACGCTGCTCAGCACGGGCTCGGTGAAAGAAGGTACAGAATTGCTGGAAACAATTGTTTCTATTGATCCAGGCTTTATCTCCGCAGTTTACCGGCTTGCCATGCAGTACCAACGTATGAAGGAACGTGAGAAAGCAATGGTCCTTTTGAGCCGCTTCAAAGAACTCAAAGACACAGAATTGACCGGGGGGAGCTTTACCGTTCTTAAGGTGTATGGAACGGTTGGCAAGTACTTTATGGCTCTCGGCCCTGACAATCTGCCGCTGCCATCAAGACAATCTTCGCAACAAGCACGTGTTCTTTTTTCCCCGGAACTTAAGCATCTCAA
>JBARPZ010000485.1:0-2464 GCA_049643445.1 Sedimentisphaerales bacterium | reverse complement strand
CCACCAATATAACAACTATTTTGTTTGTTTCCAGACTGTCGAATCCTATAATGACTATGTAATGGGCAAAAAGTTCTTATATAAGGGAAAAACAATGCAAAAGACCTCTATCCTTATTATCGCTTTATTAATTATTGTATTACCTGCAAATGTAATTCCTGCTGATAAGGCGGGGACAAATACTAAGCAGGAAAAAGAACTGGCACAGACAATCCTTAACAATCCTGATTTGGAGCTGGTACTGAACAAGGCACGTAAATTACTAAGTTCCGGTCTGAGGGCAGGCACCGGTTATCGTGAAGTATGGATCCGGGACCTGAATACTTTCATTGAATTGGCTTTAGACGTACAAAAGCAAAAAGATTTGCGACAAGCCCTGCTGTTGTTCTTTCATTTTCAGGGCGACGATGGAAATATTGTTGATGGCTATGTTCCTAAAGAGCAGGCCAGGGTCAGTTATAAATACATCAAGTCAAAATCTGTAAATGAATATCTTGCTCATAAAAATACAGTCGAAACCGATCAGGAATCCTCTCTGGTCCAGGCCGTGCATAAATATGTAAAAAAGACCAGCGATAAATCTTTTCTCAATGAGATTGTTAATGGTACCTCAGTGTTGGATCGAATGGAACGAGCGATGCAATTCCTGCTCGACCATCGTTTTAACAGCAAGTATGGTCTGATTTGGGGGGCCACAACATCGGACTGGGGTGATGTCCAGCCTGAACATGCCTGGGGTGTGGTCATAGACGATAAGACACACTATGCTATTGATATATATGATAATGCGATGTTTATTATTGCCATCAATAATTTTCTGGATCTCGCCGGCCCAAAACATCCACACTATCAACAGTGGCATAACAGGGCAAAAAATCTGCAAAAAAATGTTCTCAAGCACCTTTGGATTCAACAGCAACACAAATTTCGTCCGCATATTTATTTGAAAGACTCCCCCTTCCCAAAGGATTTCGATGAAAATCGTATTTATTATCATGGTGGAACAGCAGTCGCAATCGAAGCTGACTTATTAACTCCTAATCAGATTGAACGTGCCTGTAATGATATGATTAAAAACAAACAATCCGCCGGGGCTGGTACGATTGGATTGACAGTTTATCCGGCTTATCCAAAGGGTTTTTTTGCTAATCCCAGTATGGGCCCCTGGTCATATCAGAATGGCGGTGACTGGACGTGGTTTGGAGGGCGGATGATTCAACAACTGATTCATTACGGCTTTGTTGAACAAGCCTACCAGGAGATGATACCGATGGTTGAGCGTGTTAAAAAGAACAATGGTTTTTATGAGTGGTATAGCGTAGACAACAGTCCACGCGGCTCCGGTCAGTTTCGTGGTTCAGCGGGAGTATTAGGTAAAGCAATTGTCATGATTCAACAATGGGCCAAATTACATAAGAACTAAGCGGACATTGAAAACGTTCACAATTTTTGCGATTGACATCTTGGGGATACAGCACTTATGAAATAGGCATTTTGTCGGATTGGCGTATTCTTGGGTCTTTCTGACAGGAATGTTGGCCGAGTTGACGGTCAGAGGCGTTGAAATCGAACCGGGTATTGTGCTATTATAGAGGCCGTAGCGTGCAGGAGCACAGTTTATGAAGTTAAATGGGAAATCCCGAGTTGACATAGTTGATAAATTGTGTTAGAATAAATAGTTATTGTCAATTTATGGAGAATCAGGTGGTGAAGGGCCATAAGAATATTATTCTCATTTCATCTTTGCTTCTGTTATTCACCTTCACAGGCGCCTTCGGCAGTCAGGATATCGCAATTCGGGCCGGCCATATCCTTACCATCAGTGATAACCCCATCGAAAACGGTATAGTCCTTATAAAGGATGGGAAGATTAAAGCACTCGGCCGGAATATAGTTTTGCCTGCGGATGTTCGGATCATTGATGCAAATGATAAGTTCGTCATGCCCGGTCTTATAGATGCTCAATCCCGGCTGTTCGTGATGGACAGGGAATTAAGTGAAAGCCGAACCATCGCGCCGGAGCTTAATATTCTCGATGCGATTGATCCCTTCATTAAGGAATACAGGGAAGTGTTGGCGCAGGGAGTCACTGCCGTTTGTGTTGCTCCGGGAAGTCGCAGTTTAGTCGGCGGCAGAAGCGCGGTGTTAAAACTGAATGGTTCTAAAAATGTAGACAGGATGGTTTTGAAGGCGGATGCCACTCTCAAAGCCGCCGTTGGCATGTCAACAGGTAATACATCCTCATCGCTGGCCCGTTTGGAACATTACTCATCGATTCGTGAAGCCTTGATTGCGACAAAAGTTTACATGCAGAGAAAGGAAAAGGCCGATCGAGAGTTGGCTGAATACAACAGGAAAAAGGCGGAATACGAAAAGAAAGAAACCGGAAAAGAGACAGAAAAAAAAGAGAAGCCAAAAAGGCCGGCCAGGTTCAGATCCAGTCCTGCCAGCGATGTTCTTGCCC
>JBARPZ010000484.1:0-4212 GCA_049643445.1 Sedimentisphaerales bacterium | reverse complement strand
CTTGCTCAACGTTCATCCAGGGGAAGGGGAGGTGGACAGAGTGGTTCAGAGCTTGAAAAGCCTCCCGTTCCAAAAGATGATAATGAGAAAAAAATTCTTGGCATTCTTGCCGAGATACTCGAAACCCAAAGATTTAGAAACGTACCTCCACAGGATGGGCGATTTTTGCGCATTACGACCGAATCAATGAATGCGAAAAATGTCGTCGAGATCGGAACATCTACCGGCTATTCCGGCATCTGGTTCGGCATGGCTCTTCAAAAAACCGGCGGAAAGTTGACGACATTTGAAATCGACGCCCAGCGAGCCGCTACCGCCCGTGCAAATTTCAAACGAGCGGGTCTGGCCGATATCATCACGCTTGTCGAAGGGAATGCTCACGAGGAGGTCGGGAAACTAAAGGAAAAAATCGATATCATCTTTCTCGATGCAGACAAAGAAGGTTATATCGATTATCTCAATAAACTTTTACCCCTGGTCCGGCCCGGCGGCCTTGTTATTGCCCACAACATTAATCCCAGGATGGCTGACCCTAAATTTATGGAAGCGATAACAACAAATCCTGAACTTGAAACCATTGTTCGAAGCGGAGTTAGTGTAACGATTAAAAAAAGATGATAGCAGATAAATCTCTTATCAGGACAAACCACCTGACAAGCAACCTGACAGAGCCTAACATCTTAGCAGGCAAAACCACCTGTATTTGATTTGTAAGTATGTTCTTATCTTGTTCTTTCGAGCAGGGCGATTGCGAGCCGGCGGAGGGTGTCGGCTTTCGTGTCGAAGGGGGCCAGAAGGGCTGCCGCCTCATCGGCGAGCTTTTTGGCTAACTGCTTTGATTTTTCAATTCCCACCACCGCGGGGTAGGTGCACTTATCTGCCTTGGCATCTTTGCCGGCCGTCTTACCCAATTGCTCACTCGAAGCACATACGTCAAGAATATCGTCGGCTATCTGGAAACCGAGTCCAATCTTCAGGCCGTATTCAGATAAGGACTCAAGCTCGCTTTTATTTGCGCCGCCGCAAACAGCCCCCATTACAGCGGCGCATCGGAACATCTTGCCGGTCTTGTTGATATGAATAGCTCGCAGCTGGTGTTCGGTTGCCTGTGTCTTTTTTAGAGGGGCTTTGAGGTCGGCCATCTGGCCCGCAATCATCCCGGCCGGCCCCGCGGCATCCGCCAGTTCATGAACCAGCCTTACCGCAACGGTCGGCTCATCAATCTCTTTGGCCAAAATCTCAAAGGCCAGAGTCAAAAGGGCGTCGCCGGTCAGGATAGCCGTAGCCTCATCGAAGGCCTTATGGCAGGTCGGTGAACCTCTTCGAAGGTCATCATCGTCCATCGCCGGCAGGTCATCGTGAACGAGCGAATATGTGTGCACCATCTCGATAGCGGCGGCGGCAATTTCAGCATTGCGGTTTGTTTTGCCGCCAACCAGCTCACAGCACCATAGAACCAGCGCCGAGCGTATACGCTTGCCCGGTGCAAACAGGGTGTATTTCATCGCTTCCTTTAAGTCGCAGTTAATCTCAGTGTGACCGGCCAGGAGCCGGCCCAGGGTGTCATTTACGAGTTGGGCCTTATTTTGTAACAGAGCATTGAAGTTCATTGACTATTTACTATTGACTATTTACGATTGATAATTGGAAAAGACATTTTGTTCGATACTAAATGGAAAATAGTAAATAGTCAATAGAAAATTGTAAATGGTTCTAATTCTTGGCGTTACGGCATCGGGGAAGGGACAGCTGGCTTTTGGGCTGGCTGAAAATCTGGGTGCTGAAATAATCAGCATCGACTCGATGAAGGTCTATCGGCGGATGGACATCGGCACGGGTAAGCCGGCCAAAGAGGCCCGCGAAAAGCTGCCCTATCATTTAATTGACATGGTTGAGCCCAGCGATGCGTTCAGCGTCGCCACCTTTCTGGATTTGGCCAATGGTGCAATAGAGCAGATAAAGAGTAGAAAAAGACCAGTTATCGCGGTTGGCGGGACCGCTCTTTATATAAAGGCGCTTCTGTATGGCCTGTTTGAAGGCCCGGGGACTGACGAGCAAATACGCGCGGAATTGCAGGCCCGAGCGGAAACCGAAGGCGCCGAGGTCTACCGCGAATTAGCAGCCATCGACCCGGTAGCCGCCGAGCGCATCAGCCCCAACGATACTAAACGTATCATCCGGGCGCTGGAGGTTTATAAAATCACCGGCAAGCCCATATCGAGCTTCCAGAATCAGTTCAATGCGGAAGAACCTTTGCGAAAGTGGACGATAATCGGGCTACGGAGGGAAAGGGTTGAGGAGAACAAGAGGATAAATGCCAGGGTCAAAAGGATGATTAGTGCCGGGCTGGTCGATGAGGTCAAATCTTTGCTTGGCGAAGAAAAACCTTTAGGCAGGCAGGCCCGATGCGCAATCGGCTACGCCGAGATAATCGATCACCTCTCTGGCCGAACAACTTTGGAAGATGCAGTAGAACTTATCAAGAAGAACACCCGCCGGTTAGCCAAGAACCAACGTACATGGTTTAAGACGTTTGCGGATGTAAAGTGGATTGACATCGAGCCGGAAGAGCCATGGGAAAAAATCTTCAGCCGGGCGAGAACGGTGATTGAGAATTCAGGATTTTAAGGCGGGAACGGACAGTGAAAGATGTTCGTCGTTCTAAGTTAGTAGTTGTAACTGGCGCTGTGCGCGGAGGATGGCGGCGGCATCGCCCAGAACAAGCTGTTTTATCAAACTGGCGGGAACGAGCGTAAGGCCCATATTAAATATTTTCTCCTCCACCATCGAGGCAATTGTCCTTGCGGTTTGCCGTGAGACATCATGCTTTTTCATCAGGTCTTTGACGATCCTGGTCTTGTCCCATCGAGACCTTCTGTCCAAGTGGTCGTTTTTGCAGAGCATCTCGGCGTCCGCCAGCTCCTCGACGTCAATCGAAACAGCCTCAATTCTGGAGCGTTTGAGCCTGCGTTCGAAATTGTGCTCGCTCAAGGCCACCGCGGCTTCCTCATACATGGTGGCCGCCAGGACGGCCTTGATTATGGAAAAGATTTCGCTGCTGGTTGCCGTGCGGCGGTGTTGTCTTTTGTAAAGATAAAAGGTTACGACGTCCGCCAGTTCTTCAGCGATGTAAATATCCGGCCGGCCAATCGCGCTCAGGGCCGTGCTGATAGTCCCTATGATTTTGGTGTGCAGATACTCTTCGACGCTGCCATCCGTCTTTATGACTTTAAGCTGCATTTTTATACCCTCCCGTATCTTCCATGATATAACTTAACTTCGTCTCCATCCGTCCGTGGCTGCGATGCAGCAGATATTTTCTATTTCTTATAGTTAAAAAGCGTTGGTTGCTCAATAGGCTTTGCTTCGGCAATAACGTGGCTGACTTCCTCAATCAGCTCACCGGCATCACTGAAGTCACGATAGACACTCGCAAAACGAATATAAGCAACCTTGTCGACCGCACTAAGGTTCTTTATTACACTTTCGCCGATGAAATCTGATGAAACCTCCTTGTCAAATTTCTGAAAAATACTCTCTTCGGCCTTCTCGGCTATTTGTAGAATCTGCTCAGCCGAGACAGGTCTTTTATAACAGGCCTTCTGCAAACCCGCAATGATTTTTTGCCTTTCATAAGGAACGCGGGATTTGTCTTTTTTGACGACGTATAGCTTAAAGCTGTCGCCTATCTTTTCATAGGTTGTAAATCTCTTTTTGCATATCAGGCACTGCCGCCGACGTCTGATTATTCGGCCGGCATCACTTGAGCGTGAATCAACAACCCTGTCACGGTCTTCCTTGCAGAAGGGACACCTCACAAGCCAGGCCCACCTCAATCCCTATTTATGGGGACGCAAAAAATCATTTTCAGCTCGTCAGAACAACACCATATGTCGCTATTGTTCATATTCTAAGGTCAACATGTAGTATGTCAAAAAGATTTTTACGGCAAGCCGATAATTGCCGCGGCCGGGGGCCGTTAAATCCTTTTTTGGTGCGCTTAATGTGTGGCAGGATAAGCAGTAACGGATAAAGCCAAAGGAAGCCGGTGGTGGTTTTAGCGGATATTTTTTTTGTGAAGACCGGTGTTTTTTATAAAAAAAAGCCCCTGCGTCCAGCCGCAGGGGCCCAACTCGGAAAGAAACTTATACGCCCCCCCTTGAAGAGTTCTGTTCCAAGCCCTATGGAATGCGAAAGCATTGTTTTCCGTTG
>JBARPZ010000483.1:0-1736 GCA_049643445.1 Sedimentisphaerales bacterium | reverse complement strand
TACGAATCGTGGCTGTCGAGAAGACCACTTCGGTCGCCGCTTTCGAGGCATTGAAAAAACACCTCAAGCTTCGGCTGAAAGCGACTTCGGATATTATCGAATCCGTCCGCAGGATTAAGGACAGCAGCGAGATTGTCGCTATCAAGGCAGCGGCTTCAATAGCTGCCAAAGCTCTTGAGCAAACCGTGGGGTACATAAAGCCTGGCGTAACCGAAAGTGAACTGGCCGGGAGGCTGGATTTTCAAATTCGCAAGTTGGGGGCCACAAACAGCTTTGAGACAATTGTTGCCTTTGGTCCACACGCTTCGCGTCCCCATCATCAGCCGAGTAAGAGAAAGCTCAAGAAGAGAGACACCGTATTGATAGATTTCGGGGCCAGGTACAAAGGCTATTGCAGCGATATTACCAGGTCGTTTGCCATAGGCAGACCTACCCGGTTTTTTGAAAAGGTTTATGAAGCTGTGCAACAGGCCCAGGCAGCGGCAATAAAAACGGTAAAGGCCGGCGTCGAGATGGTGAAGGTTGATGCTGCCGCCCGGCAGATGATTAGTAGCTATGATTTACCTGTTTACGGGCACGGGACAGGTCACGGCTTCGGTTTGGAAATACACGAGATGCCTTTCCTTAAAGCCCAGAGCAAGGGGAAACTCAAGGCAGGCGAGGTTATCACGATTGAGCCGGGCGTGTATATCCCCGGGAAACTCGGTGTGCGAATAGAAGATGATATTCTCGTGACTGACACCGGATACAAAATATTAACCAATGGTTGCCCACATAGGCTTCTACAATCTAACTGAAACGGTTAAATCCCAGCCTATAGAGCTTGTGGACTTGAGGCATGAATGGAGACCGGCCAGTTTACCCGCGAGCTATCACTTGTGAGAAAATCGCTTTGCATTGGACAAAATTTTCTGTTATACTTCCCATAACGATTTCGAGCATGGTAAACGCGCTCAACTGATATTGGAATGGATTGAGGCCTCATTTTTTCTCTATTCGATTATGAGAAAAGGGGCCTATGAGAAGCGTGATTACATTTGCTCGTAGATTTTTTCTCATTAGGAGGTCAAATATGCGTAAAGAAAGAATTGGTCTAAACCGACGGCGGTTTCTCAAAACCGCAGTGCAGGCCGGTGTCTGCCTGGCCGTGCCGCAATTTATCCCAGGGTCGGCCTTAGGCAAGAGCGGCAGTGTGGCCCCCAGCGAGCGAATCAGACTTGGTGCCATTGGGATTGGCAATCGCGGCCGTTACGTACTGGGCTGCTTCCTGAGGGAGCCCGATCTGCGGTGCGTTGCCGTTTGTGACGTACGGGGCGACAACCGCCAGCGCGCCAAGGATCAGGTCGATGCCATCAACGGTGACAAGCAGTGTGCAACGTACATCGACATGCGTGAGCTACTCGCCCGCGACGATATCGACGCCGTACTGATCGCTACCGGCCCGAACTGGCACGCGACGGCCGCTACGATGGCGGCAAAAGCAGGCAAAGACGTTTACTGCGAGAAGCCCTGCACAAAGAACATCGCCCAGAGCCTGGCGCTGGCGGATGTCTTTCGCCGCACGGCCCGCGTCTTCCAGGCCGGGACGCAACGCCGCAGCCTGCCCAACTTTGCCTATGCGATCGAACTGGCCAGGACCGGCAAGCTCGGTCCACTTCAGACACTACACGCTCACCCCGGTGGCCTTGGGACCAAGATGAGCGGCTGGATGCCGGCCGAATCCGAACCGCCCCGAG